>JAEUNV010000428.1 GCA_016790385.1 Zoogloea sp. | reverse complement strand
CATGGGCAGCCTGATCAGCGAGTCCTTCTTTGGCATTCCCGGCCTGGGCAGCTACACCATCGATGCGATCAACGCCCAGGATTTTCCGGTGGTGCGGGCCATGGTCTTCATCGGTTCGCTGCTCTACATCGTCGGGCTGATCCTGACGGATCTGTCGTATACCCTGGTTGATCCGCGGGTGAGGCTGGATTGATGAGCGTGCAACCCGTATTCCTGTGGACCGATCTGCTGCTGTTTGGCCTGATGGCGTGTATCGGGCTGGCGGCTTGGCGGGCGCGGCGTAGCGAGCCCATGCGTGCCGCCTGGCGGCGGGTGGGGGAGAGCGCGGTGGGCATGGCGTCGCTGACCATCCTGCTGCTTTTCCTGGTGGTGGGTCTGCTCGACAGCCTTCATTACCGACCCTATCTGCCGCCTGCGGCGGACGCCAAGGTGGCGGGCGGGCATGGGCCGGTGTCCACGGAAGTGCGCAGTGCCCTGGATGCGCTGGCCGAACCCTTGCGTACCCGTGTCGAGAAGACCTACTCGGCCCCGCTGGCTTATGCACTCTTTGTCAGGCAGACCGTCGAGAAATCGGACGGGACGCAGCAGCGGACGTTTCCGCGCCTGAAGTTCGGGGGGGCCGGGCTGCAATATCCGGATGAGGATCACGCGGGCGATGTGCTGGGGCGCATCGGTCTGGGCTTGGCGCTGGCTGCTGGCGCCTGGTGCCTGTTGGCCGGCGGTCTGGTGCAGGGGGTGGCCATGTCTCGCCAAGTGCCGATTGGTGCTGCGTGGCGAGCCGTATGGCGGGGCAAGGGCGGCCTCGCGTGGCGGGCGGTGCTGGTGACCCTGGGGCTGGTCTTTTTGTTTGTCGGGCCGGTTGCTGTGCTGGCAGGCGAGTATCACGTGTTTGGTACCGACAAGGTGGGGCAGGATGTGCTCTTCCTTACCCTAAAGAGCATCCGCACGGCTTTGGTCATCGGTACGCTCACCACGCTGGTGACGCTGCCTCTGGCCGTCGTGCTCGGGATCAGGGCGGGCTACCTGGGGGGGTGGGTGGATGACCTCATCCAGTATGTGTACACGGTGCTCAACTCCATTCCCGGCGTGTTGCTGATTGCCGCCGCTGTGCTGATGATGCAGGTGGTCATCGACACGCATCCCCAGTGGTTCGAGACGGCCGCCGAGCGGGCAGACGCCCGCTTGCTGGCCTTATGCCTGATCCTCGGCATGACCAGCTGGACCGGCCTGTGCCGCTTGCTGCGGGGAGAGACCCTCAAACTGCGCGAGCTGGAGTACGTTCAGGCGGCCCGGGCCTTCGGGGTGTCCACGGCTCGTATTCTGGCTCGGCATGTGCTGCCCAACCTGATCCACCTGGTGCTGATTGCCCTGGTGATGGATTTCTCGGGCTTGGTGCTGGCCGAGGCGGTGCTCTCTTATGTGGGGATTGGTGTCGATCCCAATACCGTGAGCTTCGGCACCATGATCAACGCTGCCCGCATGGAGCTTGCCCGGGAACCCATGGTCTGGTGGAGCCTGATGGCGGCATTCCTCTTCATGTTCGTATTGGTCCTGGCGGCCAATCTCTTCGCGGACGTTGTCCGCGATGCCTTCGATCCCCGGGCCAGCTGAGCCCTTCTCTTTCCGGAATCGCATCCTGGCCGAGCCCCGAGTGACGGGCTTCCGGCCCCATGCATCGACGATGCCTGCCTCTGGCGGCTAAAGCCGACACTCAATCGTGCCGTAAGCGGTTACAGATGTCGGTAAGCCGGCCCGCCTTCTCGATTCTGGAAAATCACCTTGATGAATATGTTGGTCAGCACCGCCCAAGATGAGTTGGTCGCATTTCTCGAGGAAGATGCGCGCCAACCCCTTTTCGTTGCGGGTTCAGCATGGAAGGTGCTGGTCGTCGATGATGACCCGGAAGTGCATCAGGCAACGGTTTTTGCCTTGAAGGGGCAGCATGTCTGCGGCAGGCCGCTCGAATTGCTGCACGCGTACTCGGCGGAAGAGGCCATGGCGTGTCTGAGGAACACGTCGGGTGTGGCGGTGATCTTTCTGGATGTCGTGATGGAGGGGCATGACGACGGCCTCGAGCTGGTTCGGCGAATTCGCGGCGAGCTTGGCCTGACCGAATGTCGGATCATCCTGCGCACAGGTCAGCCCGGTTACGCGCCCGAGATGAGCGTCATCCGGGATTACGACATCAACGATTACCGCACCAAGTCCGAACTGACGCATACACGGCTGATGACCACG
>JAEUNV010000165.1 GCA_016790385.1 Zoogloea sp. | reverse complement strand
TTCGATGGTTCTTGGCCTCATCATTCTGATTGTTTTTTCCTGAGGCGCTTTACCCATGTTGCGTTGGGTCTTACCCGAAAATATCCAGGATGCCCTGCCTGCCGAGGCAGCCAAGCTGGAAGATCTGCGCCGTCGCTTGCTTGACGCTTTCCGCTCCAATGGATACCAGCTTGTGGCGCCCCCGTTGCTTGAGTATCTGGAGTCCTTGCTGACCGGTGCGGGTCAGGATCTTCAGCTCAAGACGCTCAAGCTCGTGGATCAATTATCTGGCCGCACCATGGGAGTGCGTGCGGACATCACGACGCAGGTTGCCCGTATCGATGCTCACCTTCTCAATCGAAGGGGAGTGGCAAGACTTTGTTATTGCGGCACAGTGGCCCACGCCGTGCCTTCGTCGCTTACCGCCACGCGAGAGCCCCTGCAGTTGGGTGCAGAGCTCTATGGTCATGCGGGACTGGAGGCCGATGCAGAGGTTATACGCTTGTTGGCTGAAACTCTCGGCATCGCGGGCGTGGGTACGTCGCGGATTGACCTTGGGCACGTGGGGCTGTTCAGGGCGCTATCCCGTATGGCTGGCTTGGCCGCGGATAGGGAAGAAGCGGTGTTCGACTGCCTTCAGGCGAAGGATCTGCCCGGATTGCGTGACCTGCTTCGTGAGGTGCCTGATGGCATCCGTGCCGGGCTGGTGGCCCTACCTGCTCTTTATGGTGCTGCGGACGTGCTCGACAAGGCTCGGACCGTCCTGCCGGACGATTCGGAAATTCACGCGGCCCTGGATGATCTTGAACAGCTTGCCGCTGTCCTTGCCGATCTCCCGGTCAGTTTCGATCTGGCGGATCTCCGTGGCTACCACTATCACAGTGGCGTCGTGTTTGCGGCTTACGGAGGAAGCTCCCCCGTCGCGTTGGCCCTTGGCGGGCGCTATGACAGCGTTGGTCGCGCGTTTGGAAGAGGGCGCCCGGCGACGGGATTTAGTCTGGATCTGCGCGAGCTGGCTGCTCAGGTCGCGGATCCGTCCATGCCTGGTTCCATCCTGGCATCCGGAGCCGGGATGGAAGGTTTTCACGAGGCGGTAGCCCGTCTGCGCGAAGCAGGGGAGAATGTAGTCGTTGAATTGCCCGGCCATGACGGTACGTGGCATGAGGCCGGTTGTGACCGGCATCTGGTTCTGCGGGGCGGTGCCTGGCAGGTTGAACCGCTTCAGGGAGAGTAGGAATAATGGCAAAGAACGTTGTGGTCGTTGGTACCCAGTGGGGCGATGAGGGGAAGGGCAAGATCGTCGATTGGCTGACTGATCAGGCTCAGGGCGTGGTTCGCTTCCAGGGGGGGCACAATGCCGGCCATACCTTGGTAGTGGGAACGACCGAGTACAAGCTCAACCTCGTTCCATCGGGTATTGTCCGGGAGGGCGTGCAGTGCTACATCGGGAATGGCGTGGTGCTGGACATCCACCACCTGTTGGCGGAAGTCCGCGGCCTTGAAGCTGGGGGCATCAAGGTCCGCGAGCGTCTGCGGATCAGTCCGGGCTGTCCCATCATTCTGGGCTATCACTCGGCTCTTGACCGTGCCCGCGAGGCCAAGAAGAGTGCGGGCGACAAGATTGGCACCACGGGAAAAGGCATCGGCCCGACCTACGAGGACAAAGTTTCGCGTCGAGCCCTGCGGGTTTACGATTTGTTTGACCCGAAGCGTTTTGCCGAGAAGTTGTCTGAAGTGCTGGATTATCACAATTTCGTTCTGACCCAATATCTCGGGGCGGAGCCGGTGGAGTTTCAGGCCGTTTTCGATCAGGCGATGGCCGATGCTGAGGAGATCCGTCCAATGGTCACGGATGTCTCGGCGGATCTCTACGCCATCAACAAGGCCGGTGGCAATCTGCTATTCGAGGGTGCCCAAGGTACGTTGCTGGACATTGATCACGGTACTTATCCTTTTGTAACGTCGAGCAATTGCGTGGCAGGTCAGGCGGCAGCGGGCTCCGGTGTGGGTCCGGGCCGGTTGCATTACGTGCTGGGTATTACCAAGGCTTACTGCACTCGTGTCGGCGGCGGTCCGTTCCCCACCGAGCTTGACTTCGAAACGCCAGGTACGCCGGGCCATCAGATGTCTACCGTTGGCAGGGAGTTCGGTACGGTCACTGGTCGCAAGCGTCGGTGTGGTTGGCTTGATCTGGCAGCACTGAAGCGGTCCATCATCATCAATGGCGTTTCGGGGTTGTGCATCACCAAGCTTGATGTTTTGGATGGTCTGACGGAGCTCAAGCTGTGCACCGGCTACATGTTGGATGGCAAGCGCATTGACTTGCTCCCGATGGGGGCGGAAGAGGTGGTTCGATGCGAGCCCATTCTTGAGACAATGCCGGGTTGGAGCGGGACGACCTTTGGTGCACGCACGTGGGATGCGCTACCACCTGAGGCCAGGGCCTATCTGCATCGTATCGAGGAAATCTGCGAGATCTCCATTGACGTCATCTCAACCGGGCCGGAGCGCGACGAAACGATTTTGAAGCGCCATCCCTTCGGCGCCTGAGCCGGTACGAAGTTCGCTGCTGCACCCTGAATGCCGGTGAGAGAGACCAGCATTCAGGGTGTTGTGCTTTTGCGCCGTGTGGACAAAAACAGAAAGGCCGGTCAAAAATGACCGGCCTTTCTTTGTGTTTGGTGCCCAGAAGAGGACTCGAACCTCCACGCCTCGCGGCACTAGTACCTGAAACTAGCGCGTCTACCAATTTCGCCATCTGGGCAAAGAAGAACTAATTATAGACTATCCGTTTATTTTCGCAATAAATTTAATCGAATTTCCGGGCTGCTCTTCTGCTGCTGACTGCGGGGCGCGGAAAACGAAAAAGCCGATTGCAATCAACCGGCTTTTTCGTGAATTGGTGCCCAGAAGAGGACTCGAACCTCCACGCCTCGCGGCACTAGTACCTGAAACTAGCGCGTCTACCAATTTCGCCATCTGGGCGGCTAAAGCGCTATTATAGAACAAATTGATGCATGCGCAAAAGCCTTGCTTCTGACACCCTTCCGAATCCTTCCATTGCTGATCGAAACGATCAAAGAAAAAGCCGGTCAAAAGACCGGCTTAATCGAAACATCCTGGTGCCCAGAAGAGGACTCGAACCTCCACGCCTCGCGGCACTAGTACCTGAAACTAGCGCGTCTACCAATTTCGCCATCTGGGCAGCGAGCTAAGAATTATAGAGTAGAAATCATCCGTGTCAATATCGAAAACTAAGAACATCAAGAAACTCAGCAAGCTGCGTCGCAGCGACCCCTTCTTCGAAAGGGAGCGGCAGAAATACGACTTTCCCTTGCCAAGCAGGGAGTTCATCGTCCAGATCTTGGGGGAGCGCGGCGTACCGACGTCATGCTCCGACTTGACTGTGGCGCTGGATATCCTCGAGGCCGAGATCCCCTTCTTCGAGCGCCGCCTGTTTGCAATGGAGAGAGACGGGCAGGTTATGCGGAACCGGCGCGGAGACTACCTGCTGCCGGCCAAGGCTGATCTGGTCCGGGGCACGGTGCAGGGCCATCCCGATGGCTATGGATTCGTGAGCGCCGACGAGGAGGGGCCTGACATCTTTCTCGGGCCCAATGAGATGCGGGAGGTGCTGCACGGGGATCGGGTGATGGTTCGCATTGCCGGTCTCGATCGTCGTGGACGGCCCGAGGGGAAGATCGTTGAGGTGCTGGAGCGTGCCAATACCCGGGTGGTGGGGCGCGTTCTCGTGGAGAACGGGGTTACGCTGGTGGTACCGGAGAATCGACGCATCTGTCAGGAAATTTTGTTGGCGCCTGGCCCGAAGTCGAAGGCAAGCGCAGGGCAGGTGGTGGTGGTCGAACTCGTTCAGCAGCCGACTCGTTATGCCCAGCCTATCGGCAAGGTAGTTGAAGTGCTGGGAAACTATGCCGATCCGGGCATGGAAATCGAAATCGCCTTGCGCAAGCATGAGCTGCCGTTTGAGTTTAGTAAGGCGGCCCGGGAACAGACACGTCGTTTGCCGGACAAGGTTCGCAAGATGGACTGGAAGGGTAGGGAAGACCTCACGGCGCTTCCGCTGGTAACCATTGATGGGGAGACGGCGCGGGATTTTGATGATGCCGTTTATTGCGAGCGACAGGGACGGGGTTTTCGGCTGGTTGTGGCGATTGCCGATGTTTCGCACTACGTTACGGTCGGCTCCGCTTTGGACGGGGAGGCTTATGACCGTGGAAACTCGGTCTACTTCCCGCGTCGGGTGATTCCGATGCTTCCCGAAAAGCTCTCCAATGGACTGTGCTCCCTTAACCCTCAGGTGGAACGCCTTTGCATGGTCTGCGACATGGCGATCTCCCAGACCGGCGTGATCAAGCAGTATCGTTTCTATCCGGCGGTAATGTTTTCCAAGGCGCGCCTAACTTATAACCAGGTTGCGGCAGCACTCTACGACAGCGAGCCGGCTGCGCTCGAGATTGTTGGCGGCCTGCTACCCCACCTGCAAAATCTGGACAAACTTTTCCGGGTACTCCTCAAGGCTCGGGCGAAAAGAGGAGCGATAGATTTCGAGACACAGGAAACGCGCATGGTCTTTGACGATCAGGGCAAGATCGAGAAGATTGTTCCGGAAAGCCGTAACGATGCCCACCGTCTGATTGAAGAATGCATGCTTGCAGCCAACGTGTGTGCATCGGAATTCCTCCAGGGGCAGGAGCATCCGGCTTTGTACCGTGTCCACGAAGGTCCGACGCCGGAGAAGCTTGCCAAACTGCGTGATTTTCTCGGTGAGTTCGGGCTCCAGTTAGGTGGCGGGGAGGAGCCGAGGGCTGGTGACTATGCCCGTCTCTTGGACGCCATCAAGGCGCGGCCGGACTTGCAACTGCTTCAAACAGTGATGCTTCGTTCCCTGCGCCAGGCCGTCTATAGCCCGGACAACGTCGGTCACTTTGGTCTCGCCTATGAGGCTTACACCCACTTCACGTCGCCCATCCGGCGTTATCCCGATCTTTTGGTTCATCGGGCCATCAAGGCGGCCTTGTTGGGGCAGTGTTACGTGCCGGCCCAGGAAGGCGGCGATTGGGAGGCGATCGGCATGCATTGCTCGATGACCGAACGCAGGGCGGATGAGGCGGACCGGGATGTGGAGAACTGGCTCAAGTGCTATTACATGCAGGACCGGATCGGCGAAGAGTTTGACGGCAGCGTGTCGGCGGTGGTCCCCTTCGGGCTTTTTGTGGCGCTGCACGATGTGTTCGTCGAAGGTCTTGTGCATATCTCCGATCTGGGGAGCGACTATTTCCATTTCGATGATGCCCATCATGCCCTTGTTGGCGAGCGGACCGGCCAGCGTTACCGGCTTTCCGATCAAGTCAGGGTGCAACTGGTTCGAGTCAATATGGAGGCCAGCAAGATCGACTTTCGGCTGGTTCGCGGCCCGGAGCGCGAAACGGAGCGTGTAGGCAAGACGGCGCGGGCCCATGCGCGGGACGCCGCGGATCAATCCCCAAGTGCTACGGATTTGCCCGCAACTGGAGGGCGTCACCGAGCGGGTGGTGCGGGCCGCCCCGATGTGGTGGATCAGGCGGTAGAATCGTCGCCCCCGTCGGAAGCTTTGACACCCAAGGCGGCAGTCAAAGCCAAGGCCAAAACCGCCAAGCCGCAAAAAATCACTGCGGACGGTCCTCGAAAGAAAGCCAAGTCTCGTGTCTGATAACACCAGTTCCCGTCTCATCTACGGCTTTCATGCCGTTCTCGCCAAGCTTCGTCAGGATCCGGAGGGCATTTTTGAGATCTTTACCGATGCGCAGCGGAACGACGCTCGGGCCAGGGATCTTCTTCGTCAGGCGGAACTCCTGGGTTCGCGAGTCATTCCGTCGGATGGCGAGCGACTTGATCGCATGGTGGGAACGCGTCGCCATCAAGGTGTCGTTGCTCGGGTGGATGGACGCCGCAAGGAATTGAAACTGGCCGACGTGATCGACGGATTGACAGAACCCGCCCTGTTCCTGGTGCTTGATGGCATTCAGGATCCTCACAACCTTGGCGCCTGTTTGCGGGTGGCAGACGCTGCGGGCGCCCATGCAGTCATTGCCCCGAAGGACAAGGCGGTTGGATTGAACGCCACGGCAATCAAGGTCGCGAGTGGCGCGGCGGATACTGTTCCGTACATAACGGTTACCAACCTTGCCAGGGCTCTAAGGGAGATGCAGGAGGCGGGGGTTTGGATACTGGGTGCCGCGGGTGAAGCGGAAAAATCTCTCTACGTTGTCGATCAAAAAGGGCCTGTTGCCTGGGTGCTAGGTGCGGAGGGCGATGGTTTGCGAAGGCTGACACGTGAAACCTGCGACGAACTTGTCCGCATCCCCATGTACGGCACGGTTGAGAGTCTCAACGTGTCCGTCGCCAGTGGCCTGTGCCTGTTCGAGGCGCGTCGCCAGCGTGGCGGGTTGAACGCTTAAGCTGAGCATGAAGCCCGATTACTCGGAGGTGCGTCGCCTGCTTCGCGCGGGGCGCAGTTGCGCACTTGGCACCCTGTCGGTAGCCATGCCGGGATATCCGTTTGTCAGTCTGCTCCCCTATGGGCTTGACGGAGCCTGTCGACCGCTCTTCCTCCTCAGCCGGCTGGCGGAGCATACCAAGAACCTGCTCGTGGATCCCCGGGCTAGTTTGATGGTTGCCGATGAGGGGCTTTTTACGGGTCCGTTGGAAAAGGTCAGGCTAACCGTACTGGGAAGCGTTGAAAGGGCGGATCTGGACGAGTCGGCGCCTTCCCGATTTCTGCGCTACAGCCCTGAGTCGGCAGAGTTTATTGATTGGAGCGATTTCGGCTTTTATCGGCTTCAGCCGCTCAAGGCCCGATTTATCGGTGGTTTCGGGCGAATGGGATGGCTGGATACAGTGCCTTTGCCCCATGTTCTGGAGCCCCGGGAGGAGACAAAGGTGCTTGACCGACTTGCCGCTCGGGTTCCGGCAGGCATGCGAGTCGAAGGGGTCGACCCGGAAGGCATTGATCTTGTGGTGGCGGGGGTTCGTCGTCGCGTCGAATTTGGATCCGTTCACACCGACCCGGAAGCCTTGCTTCGGGCCGCTGGTGATGTATTGGATAGCGTCGGTACGACCGAACCCTCCGGGCCGTCAACGGAAAGATACGCCTGAAGATCAATCAACCCGATTCAGTTTGTCCATGTATTGTTTGGTAAATACTCGGTCCGGCAGGTCTTTTGCGGTCATTTGCGAATAGCGTAGAACGGATACCTCCCCTTTCTTCAGGGCGTCTTCCATCACAAGCTGGGTCGGCCGGACCCGTCCCCCCAGATTCTGGAATTTTTCGTAGCGTGCGACTTTCAGCAGGCGATCAGAGAGTGAGTAGAACTCCGCCCGGTGGGGCCAGTTATTGGATTGCCTGACCCAGTAAAGAACTTTTGCGTAGGTCACGCCGCGATCCACTGCGGTGAGTTCCAGAACGTACATCTTTTCGCCGTCAATCGTGTCAGTACGCAAAATCCTGGGCTCGTAGTCACCGGAGAAGTTGGCGCGCGCCAAGTCGCCATTGGCAACCTGACCGGTCAACCGTTGGGAGACCGAAAGCCGCACCGGCTGGGAGATATTCGGCATGAAAACCCACAAATCGCGTCCCCGCATGAGCATGGACTGACCGCGGTCACTGGCGGGCTCGAGGGTCTGCACGATCGTGTTTTCATTCCCTTTGGAGAGGATCCGGTACTTTCTTTCCTCGGGCGGCTCGCCCGGGGTGGTCGATTCGATGGTGATCAGCACTTGAAAGCCGTCTCGCGGGAAGCGTACTTCGTCGGAGCGGGAGACCACGTTACGCGCCGTTTCATCGTCATCGGCAAGCAACGGGGTCGAAAGCATCGTCATCGCGGCGGCCATGAGTGTTGCGCAGGTCGTGCGAAAGCGAGGCAGGTATAAGTTGAAGCTCATGGTGTTATCCTTGGAAAGCAAACAACATAGTTCAGTGCGCAAATGCCGATCATCCGTGTTGACGATTTAAGCAAGACCTATCGACTTGGCGAGCAGGACGTCACGGCACTGGAGGGCGTGTCGTTGACGGTTGAAAAGGGTGTGTTCATGGCCATCGCCGGGCCGTCCGGGAGTGGTAAATCAACACTCCTCAATATCATGGGGTGCATTGATACGCCAAGCAAGGGGCGCGTTCAGATCGAAGGCAAGGACGTATCCGGCCAGAGCCCGGACGACCTTGCCGATGTTCGCGCGCGAACGATCGGTTTCATTTTTCAGACCTTCAATCTTCTTCCGGTGCTGTCCGCCTTCGAGAACGTTGAGTACCCGCTGCTTCAGATGCCAGAGCTGTCGGCGCCGGAGCGAAGGGAGAGGGTAAACCACTACCTGTCCAAGGTGGGGCTGACAAAGTATGCCCACCACCGTCCGAACCAGCTGTCGGGGGGGCAGCGGCAGCGTGTGGCGGTGGCAAGGGCGCTGGTAACGCATTCTCGTGTGGTGCTGGCCGATGAGCCGACGGCCAACCTGGATCGGCGTACCGGGGAGAGCATTCTCAATCTGATGCGGGATCTCAACCAAAACGACGGTACGACCTTCGTGTTCTCAACCCACGACAAGCGAGTCATGAATCGGGCTGATCGTCTGGTCAGGATGGAGGATGGCCAGATTACCGCTCTTGGCCTGAAGCGCGATGGAGCCTGGAAGTTTGTTCAGGATCGACGCAAGCCGGAAGATGATCCCGATATCTGATCGCAATCCAATCCAAGAGGAATAGATGAATCTTTACAGGTCTAAGCCTACGTTTGTCGCCCTGACTTTGGCGATGTTGGCTTCGGTGGGAAGCGCCATCGCAGCCGACGACGAACTCGATCTTGATCTCGATGACGCTGGTAAGACCAAGACCGGCGGCGTCCTCCAGTTTGATCTGGCGCGAACCTATGCGGATCGGGAGCATTGGTCCATGGCCCGTTCCCGGGCGGAATTATCTGCCCAGGGTGGTGGTTCAGGCTTCAAGTGGAAGATCTCTGGGCGGGCTGATGCAGACGCCGTGTTTGCCTTCGATTCGGGCTTCTACCCTGATGCCGTGCGCCGGGATCAACAGTATCAGTTTGATCTGCGCGAAACCTACGTTGATTTCTCTGCTGGCGATGTGGATATCCGGTTGGGCCGGCAGCATATCGTCTGGGGAGAGATGGTCGGCTTATTCTTTGCGGACGTGGTCTCCGCCAGGGATCTACGGACCTTTTATCTGCCGGATTTTGAGCAGCTGCGTATCCCCCAATGGGCAGCCCGCGCTGAGTACTACTTTGGGGAAACCCACGCCGAGCTGATCTGGATACCCTCCCCGAGTTATGACAGGATCGGCAAGCCTGGCGCAGAGTTCTACCCACTCCCCCGGGGGGCGAATGTCCGCGGCGAGGTCAAGCCCGATGCCTCACTGGGAAACACCAACTGGGGTGGGCGCGTTTCGCGGCTCGTCGGCGGGTGGGACGTATCGGGCTTTTACTATCGCAGCCTTGATGTTGCCCAGACCTTCTATGTTGTCGGGCCGAATGAATTCCAGCCCCGTCATGACAGGATCACCCAGATTGGCGGAACGGTCGCCAAGGATTTTGGTGAGTTTGTGTTGAAGGGGGAGGTCGTGCACACGAGAGGCCGACAATTGCTTTCTGACGACCCCACCGCTCCCAATGGCCTAGTCCGTCAGGACATGCTTGACTACGTTGTCGGGGTTGATGTTCCGGCCTTCAATGATGGCCGGATCAATCTTCAATACTTTGCCCGTCGAGCGGCAAACCACGATCCGTCCACCGGCGCCGAGCGTACCGAGGGCGGAGCCAGCATCCTGCTCAACACCCGGGTCAATCAGGCGTGGGAGTCGGAGGCCCTGCTGGTTTCGATGCTCAACCGGACGGATTTCATGTTCAGACCGAAGCTGAAGTGGACTGCAACAAGAAACCTGAAGGTTACGTTTGGTGTTGACGTTTTCGGTGGCAAACCCAACGGCCTGTTTGGGCGTTATGACGATCGTGACCGCGTCTACACCGAGGCGCGCTGGTCCTTTTAGCGGTCGATCCACCCCAATTTGCATCACCCAGTGACGAGTCTCCGCGTCAGCGAAGGTTTTCCTGCGCTGGAAAAGGTCACGGCTTGTGCCCGTTGCGGGGCGGCGTGACGTTTTTCTCCAGAGTCATCCCAGGGCTGCCGTAATATCCGCTTGTTATCATCAGAGGCTGTAGATGGGCCTAATTGAGGGGAAGATTTTTATGAAACGAGTATTGACGATAGGCGCGCTCGCCTGCTTTGCGGTCGGACTGACGGGTTGCGCGACCCCCCATCCGGCGGCGCCGGTTTCGGCTACCAATGCGGAATACAACTATCTGATCGGGCCCGGTGACTCCGTCAATATCGTAGTCTGGCGAAATCCCGAGTTGTCCATGCAGGTTCCGGTGCGGCCGGACGGCCGGATCACCACCCCGCTGGTTGAAGATCTCCCGGCGGCAGGGCGTGACGCTTCGACCCTTGCCCGCGAGATCGAAAAGGCGCTTGCCAAGTACATTCGTGATCCGGTTGTGACGGTGATTGTCACGTCGTTCGTCGGCCCGTACTCGGAGCAGGTGCGTGTCGTGGGTGAGGCTGCGCGCCCGATGACCCTGCCGTTCAAGCAGAAGATGACCTTGCTGGATCTCATGATCGCGGTTGGCGGCATTACTGATTTTGCCGATGGAAATCGTGCAACGCTGCTGCGCACGTCCGAGGGAAGCAAGCAGTACTCGGTCCGCCTCCGTGACCTCATCAAGCGTGGTGACGTTTCCGCAAACGTTGAGCTCAAGCCTGGCGATGTCCTGATCATCCCTCAGAGCTGGTTCTGACCCATTCTTCTTGATCTCCTCCCCGGGGTGTCCCGGGGAGTCGCCTTCGGAAATTCCCAATGGAAGACATACTAAGACAGCTGTCGGTGATCCTCCGCGGCATGTGGCTCTATCGCTGGTGGGGCTTGGCTGCTGCATGGATTGTCGGCCCGATCGCTGCCGCGACGGTTTATCTGCTGCCTGACCGCTACGAGTCTTCGGCGCGGGTTTATGTGGATACCCAATCGATCCTCAAGCCGTTGATGTCCGGGCTTGCTGTCCAGCCCAACGTGGATCAGCAGATCAGCATTCTGAGCCGAACCCTGATCAGTCGTCCCAACGTGGAAAAGCTGATTCGGATGGCCGATCTCGACCTGACAGTAAAGAATAAGGAAGAGCGTGAAGCGCTGATCGCCAGCGTGACGAAATCACTTGAGATCCGTGTTGCCGGTCGAGACAACCTCTATACGCTGGCGTACACGGATACCGATGCGGAGCGGGCCAAACGCGTCGTCCAATCGATGGTGTCAATGTTCGTCGAATCCGGGCTCGGCGACAAACGCAAGGATTCGGACACCGCCCGCAAGTTCATCGAAGAGCAGATCAAGGCCTACGAGCAGAAGCTTGAAGAGGCCGAAAACCGGCTCAAGGAATACAAGTTGCGCAATCTCGCTACCGTCGGTTCCGGCGGGCGCGATTATTTCGCCAAAATGAACGAAGCCAACGAGCAGCTCAATCAGGCTCGGTTGGCCTTGCGTGAGGCCGAAAATTCGCGGGACGCTCTGAAGCGTCAGATCGTGGGCGAAGAGCCGGTCCTGCTGCCTGACAACGTCAGCAGTGCCGCGCTGGCCGCGGTATCGGTACCAGAGCTGGACGGGCGGATCGAAGCGTTGAAGAAGGCGCTGGATGGCCTGTTGCAGCGCTACACCGATCAACATCCGGATGTTGTCGGCACCCGTAAGACGATCGAGATGCTGGAAGCGCAAAAGATCCAGGAAATTCAAAATCGCAGGAAGACGGCTCCGAGCGGCATGGCGAGTTCGGCGGGCTCCAACCCCGTTTATCAGCAGTTGAAAATGTCTCTTGCCGAAGCCGAAGCCAATGTGGCGTCCCTGCGAGCCAGGGTGTCGGAGTATGAGAACCGCGTTCAGTCCTTGTCGGCGGCGTCCCGCATGCTGCCCCAGATCGAGGCCGAATACACACAGCTCAACCGGGATTACGACGTCAATAAGCGTAACTATGATCAGCTTGTTGCACGTCGAGAGTCAGCCACTATGGCGGTGGAGATGGGCGCCACGTCTGGCGTTGCCGACTTCCGCCTGATCGACCCCCCGACGGTGCCGAACAAGCCGGCCGCACCGAATCGGCTGTTGCTGATGCCCGCTGCGGGGCTTGCGGCCCTGATGATGGGCGCCGCCATCAGTTTCCTGATCAGCCAGATCCGTCCGACGTTCTCGGATACCAACGTACTGCGGGATGTGACCGGGCTTGCCGTGCTTGGCGCCGTGAGCATGATCGCCGATCCTGATCGGGCGCGGAATCAACGCCGCAGCAAGATCGCTTTTCTGGGTGGCGTGGGTGCCCTTGTGGGGTTGTTTGGCGCAATGACGGTCTGGCTGATGCTGGCCAGAATGTCTTGAGGGGCGAATATGAGCATTATTGAAAAAGCCGTTGAACGGCTTGAGCAACTCCAGCGCGCTGCGGGTAATGGAGACACTGTCGAGCGACTGGAGCCCATTGGTCAGGAGCCGACAGCAACGACGACTGCGATTCAGACCCCGGTGCCGACGCCTGCGGCCGTTGAGCAAACCGCCCCCGCGCCCGACGTATCCCGCGTCCAGAATCCGGATCGTTTTGTCGACATTGATCTTGACCGTCTCCACTCGATCGGAATCGTCACTCCCAATGCGCCGCGTTCCTTAATCGGCGACGAATTCCGTATCGTCAAGCGTCCACTGCTGCGAAATGTACAGGGGAAAGGGGCCGCGGAGGTCAAGAATGCCAACCTGATCATGGTCACGAGTTCGCTTCCTGGCGAGGGCAAGAGCTTCAGTTCCATCAACCTTGCCATCAGCATGGCCATGGAGCTGGATCACACCGTGCTGCTGATCGATGCGGATGTCTCCCGTCCTTCGGTCCTCAACATCCTCGGTCTGCCGCCGCGCAAAGGGTTGATGGATGTGCTGACCTCCAACGACAAGCATCTGGGGGACGTACTCCTCAAGACGAATATCGAGAAGCTCAGCATCCTTCCGGCCGGGACGCCTCATCCGAGGGCAACCGAGCTGCTCGCCAGCGATGCGATGAACCATCTGCTGGCCGAGCTGGCGGATCGTTATTCAGACCGGATCATCGTCTTTGATTCCCCCCCGCTTCTGGTCACGACGGAGTCCCGCGTGCTTGCCACCCATATGGGGCAGATCGTGATGGTTGTCGAGGCGAACCGAACCACCCAGGCGGCCGTCAAGCAGGCTTTGGGCACCATCGATTCTTGCCCGGTGAGGCTGATGCTGCTGAACAAGGCGCAGCAGACCAGCGGCGGATCGTACGGATACGGGTATGGATACGGCTATGGCTATGGCTACGGTCAAGGGCCGAGGGAGGGTGCGTGAAGCTCCTTCGCTACCCCCCGCATCACGGTTTTCTGCCGACCCTGTGCGGCGCCGCCATGTCTGCGGCATTCGCCTCTCCCGCGTTCGCTCAGACGTCTGCCCAGGCGCCGGTCTTCCAGACGTCGGTCAACGTCTCCGAAACGATCACCGACAATGTGCAATTGCGTGATAGCGCCAATGCCAAGAGCGAGTGGATCACGACGGTCAGCCCGAGTGTCGTGGCGCGATCCAACGGTGGCCGTCTCAAGGGCAATCTGCAGGCTGCATTCAATGCATCGCTATACGGTCGCGATTCGGATCTCAGCCGGGGTTATCTGACCCTACGCGGGGACGGCAAGCTCACAGCCTGGGAGAATCTGGCCTTTGTTGATATGCAGGCATCGGTTACCCAAGAAGCGCTTTCCAGTCTTGGTGTTCAGTCTGGCGACAGCCTGACCGGTCGCTCCAATCAGACGAGCGTTCGTAACATCATGATCAGCCCGTATGTCACGGGGCGGTTTGCATCCACTGGGAAGGCCGAGCTTCGCTACTCCCTGACGGATACGGATACCTCTTCGTCGACATTCCAGAAGATGCAGAGCCACTCCATTTCGGCCAATGTTTCCGATCCCAATGCCTTTGGCAAAGCGGGATGGTCGGTTGCTGTGGCGGACAACACCATCCAGTACTCGAATCGACGTGACCTGAACAGCAGCTCGATTCGCGGCAGCGCATTGTTCCAGTTCAATCCGCAGCTTCAGATGCGTCTCATTGCGGGGTCGGAGTCGAACAACTTCCGGTCGGTCGAGGACAAGCGCTCGACCATTACGGGGGTTGGCTTGGATTGGGTTGCAAGCCCCCATACCAAGTTCTCCGGGCTGTGGGAGGATCGGTTCTTTGGGCCCGGCTATCAGGCAAGCGTCAACCATCAGAGCGGGCGCTATATTCTGACAGCCCGTTATTCAAAGGACGCGAGTTCCACCAGTCAGTCCCTCAACACGCTGTCGCAGTTCGACACATATGGTTTGCTGATGTCGATGACTGCGGCCCGTTTCCCTGATCTGGCCGAGCGGGATGCTTATGTACGCGCGTATATTGCTGACCGCGGGCTTCCAAGCCGCCTTGGTGTGAGTCAGGCCGTACTTTCGAGTGGCGTCTTTCTGGACCGACGCCTCAATCTTGAAGTGATGTATGTCACGCCGAGAAATACGGTGCAGTTCTCGGCTTATCGCTCCGAACGTTCGACCCTCAGCAGCCAGGAGTTCGCCCTTGGACCGGATTTCTCGTCGAATACCCGAATCCAGGACACCAGCGGCACACTCAGTCTTACGCATCTCCTGACGCCAATCACGTCAGCCAACGTCGGGCTGACGCTCATTCGCAGCCAACAGGAGAATTCCAGCACCGCCGTTGATCTGAGCAATCGTACCCGGCGCATTTCGGTCGCGCTCATGACCCAGTTCACGCCCAAGACCAACGGCTCCATCCTGGTCCGCAACAGCGAGGGCAAAGGCGTCACTTCCTACACCGAGAACGCCATTGTGGGCTCGGTCTCCATCCGGTTCTAAGGGCGTCCATGTACGAAGCATATTTCGGCCTGCGAGGCAAACCCTTCCAGTTGAACCCGGACCCGTCGTTTTTTTACGGCAGTCGCGGACATCGGAGGGCAATGGCCTACCTGGAGTATGGTCTGCATCAGAACGAGGGTTTCATCGTTGTGACGGGCGAGGTCGGTGCAGGCAAGACGCTGCTTGTACGCAGTCTTCTCGAAAAGCTCGACCCAAACAAGATCGTTGCCGCCAACCTCGTCAGTACCCAGATTGATGCCGATGATATTCTCAGGCTGGTGGCCGCGGCCTTCGGAATTCCGAGCAAGCATCTCGCCAAGAGTGACCTTTTGCTCGCCATTGAGGCTTTTCTGGTATCCACCACCGCTTCAGGCAAGCGTGCCCTGCTGATCGTCGATGAGGCCCAGAATCTCACTCAAAGGGCCGTGGAAGAGTTGCGCATGCTCTCCAACTTCCAGCTTGAAGATCACGCCCTGCTGCAAAGTTTTCTCGTCGGGCAGCCGGAATTCCGGACCATCATGCAAAGCCCGGAGATGGTGCAGCTCAGGCAGAGAGTCATCGCTTCCTATCATCTGGGCCCCCTCGACCTTGCCGAGACTCAGGCTTACGTGGAGCACCGCCTTGGATGCGTGGGCTGGAAGGGGAACCCCGCATTCGATGCGGAAGCCATGAAAGGCATCTTCAGCCATAGTCAAGGCATCCCCCGCCGTATCAACGCCCTGTGTGACCGCATCATGCTCGCCGCTTTTTTGGGCGACCAGCGACGGGTCAGCGCCGAACTGGTGGAGCAGGTCGCCGTCGAGATGAGGGAAGAGCAAGTGGTGCCGGACGCAGTCCAAGGCTCCGGAGGGGTTGCTCCCAGGGCAGTTCAGTCCCCGATTGATCTTCAACGTCTGCTCGCTGACCCCGAGGCTGCCAGGACTCTTGCCAATGTCGGCCCCGGCTTCGATGCGACCCGATTTGAGGAACGCTTGGCCCTGCTCGAGCGAACCCTCTCCACAACCCTGAATGCCCTCAGCCAGCTGATTGGTTCTGCTCAGCAATCCGCTGGAGGAGACGGGAAAGAGGTTGCTACAAAATGAAGTTACCCCACTCCTCCAACAGTAAGGGGTTGATGAACGCCCTCACCATCGACGTGGAGGATTACTTCCAGGTGTCGGCCCTCGCCCCGCACTTCCCCAAGGAGGTCTGGAATGCTACGCCGTGCAGGGTAGAGCGCAATGTCGATCGAATTCTTGAAATGCTCGTTCAGCATGGAGCCCGGGGGACGTTTTTCACCTTGGGCTGGATCGCCGAGCGTTATCCTGAACTCGTGAGGCGCATAGCCAATGAGGGGCATGAGCTGGCCAGTCACGGTTACGCCCACGAACGGGCGAGCAGTCAGTCCCCAGAGGCGTTTCTAGCCGACATCCGGCTCGCCAAGGTGGTATTGGAAGACATTGCCGGATGTGAGGTCAGGGGCTACCGAGCGCCGAGTTTCTCGGTGGGGCTGGCCAATCCCTGGGCTCATGGCTGTATCGAAGAGGCGGGTTACGCCTACAGTTCAAGCGTTTATCCGGTCAAGCACGACCACTACGGTGTTCCGGATGCGCCGCGCTTTCCCTACGCGGTGGGGGCTGGACTCGTCGAGATCCCCATCACCACCGTGCGCCGCTTTGGGCGCAATTGGCCGGTCGGTGGGGGAGGCTACTTCCGTCTGCTGCCCTATCCGGTATCGGCTTGGGGGATCCGCAAGGTCAACAAGGAAGATCGCAAACCGGCGATCTTCTATTTCCACCCTTGGGAAATTGATCCCGGACAACCTGTTGTGCGTGAGGCCTCGGCGAAGACGCGCTTCAGGCATTACGTCAATCTCGCCCATACCGAAGCGCGTCTACGCCGACTGCTCCAGGACTTCGCCTGGGGAAGGATGGACGAAGTGTTTCTGCCGGTGGAAAGCAGCGGTTCAGCATAAGGTTTCCAGCATGGTATCTGCAGTCAAAGTGCGTTCTTTCGCAGAGGTTGACTCTGCCCGTTGGAACGAGTTTGTGTTCGCCTGCCCTGGTGCAACATTCTTTCACCGCATCGAGTGGCGGGGCATCATGCACGAGGTCTTTCGGCACCGTACCCACTATCTTCTCGCCGAGCGCGACCAGAGAATCGTTGCGGTCCTGCCGCTGGCCGAAGTCAAGAGTCGCCTGTTCGGGCATGCGCTGACGTCCCTGCCATTTGCCGTATATGGAGGCATTGCGGGCGATGATGCGGAAGGCGTCGCCGCACTTGAAGCGGCAGCCGACGAGCTGGCCCGCAAGGCGGGCGTTCAGCACCTTGAGTATCGCAACCTTACGGCGCGGCATACGGACTGGCCGCGGCAAGATGTCTACTTCACGTTTCGGAAGGAGATTCTGGCGGACGACGATGCCAATATGGCTGCGATCCCCCGCAAACAGAGGGCGATGGTTCGAAAGGGCATCAAGAACGGCCTGATTGCAAGCATCGACACCACACCGGACCGTTTCTTTGCGCTCTATTCCGACAATGTGTTGCGACACGGAACACCGGCGCTGCCGAAGAGATTCTTCCAGACGCTTCTCGAGGTCTTTGGCAAGGATTGCGAGATCCTTACCGTGACCACTGCGGATGGAAAGCTACTTTCCAGTGTTCTCAGCTTTTATTTCCGAGACGAGATCCTCCCTTATTACGCGGGTGATGATCTTGCTGCCCGCGATCTGGCCGCCAACGACTTCAAGTACTGGGAGCTGATGCGCCATGCCTGTGCCCGAGGATGTCGCATCTTTGATTACGGACGCAGCAAGGCGGGGACAGGCCCATTCTCGTTCAAGAAGAATTGGGGTTTCGAACCGATGCCGCTTTCCTATGAATATCGGCTCTTCAAGCGGGACGAGATCCCCCAGAACAATCCCCTCAATCCCAAATACCGGGCCTTCATTGCCATGTGGCGGCGTCTGCCCATCAGTGTCGCCAATCGCCTCGGACCGGTGCTGGTCCGCAATCTCGGATGAAGTGCGCGTCCGCCATCATGGTCGCCCAATCCTCAAGGTTCGCCCGCCCACGCGGATGGATGTCGGCTAAACGAAGCCAAGCACAGCACAGGAAAATGCCATGAGCCCGTTCGCGCAGGTCATTTCAGCCATCGCGGCCGTTCTGGTCTGGGTTGTCGGGTGGTATTTTGATACTGCCCGGGAAATATCATCCATCTGGTGGCGCTCCGACACCTTTGCCCATGGCTTGCTGGTGATGCCGATATCCGGATGGCTGGTGTGGCGCAATCAGGACAGACTCGCGGGGCTGTCCATGCGTCCGGCACTCATGATGGTCGTGCCCATTCTTGCTGCGGGCTTCGTCTGGCTGCTCGGCGAGCTGGCCAGTGTGGCGTCGGTGACCCACTCGGCCCTTGCTTTCGTCCTGGTATTCAGCCTCGTTGGTGCTCTCGGGTTCCGAATCGCCCGAGCCTTGGCGTTTCCAATCCTGTTCCTCTTGTTCGGCATTCCCATCGGCGAGTTTCTACTGCCCGTAATGATGGACTATACGGCGGAGTTCACCGTTGCCGCGGTGCGCCTGTCCGGTGTGCCGGTGTATCAGGAAGGGCTTCATTTCGTGATCCCCAATGGACGCTGGTCGGTGGTCGAGGCGTGTAGCGGTGTTCGCTATCTGATCGCGTCCCTTATGGTCGGCACCCTTTATGCGTATCTGAGTTACAGATCCTTCAAGCGTCGCCTGCTCTTCGTGATCGCCGCGATCATTGTTCCGATCATTGCCAACTGGCTGCGGGCCTACATGATCGTGATGCTGGGCTACCTGAGCGATAACCGCATCGCCACTGGAGTAGACCATCTTCTTTACGGCTGGGTGTTTTTCGGTATCGTCATTGTCCTGATGTTCTGGATTGGGGGGCACTGGCGAGAGGATCTCGACCCTGTCGTCAGTCCTGCCCGGGTTGCCACGTCGGAGGAGGGGAGGCCGGGTCTTCTGCGTCTGTTGCCGCTTGCCCTGGCGATAAGCGTGCCCCCCCTTGTTCTCCACTATGTGGAACACTCGGAACTGTTGCATCCCACGGTAGTGTCGTCTGTCCCCCCGTTGTCTTTGGCAGCGCCCTGGCAAGAGCTTCAGGCCGCACCGCCGACAAAGTTCAAGCCCTCATTTATGGGGTATCGACAGGACAGCCTTCGGCACTACGGTGACGGAGCCCATGCGGTATCCGTCTATATCGCCAGCTATGCCAATCAGCAACCCGGGCACGAGCTTGTTCAAAGCCAGAATGCATTGCTGATGCCCAACGATTCCAACTGGAGTCGACTGGGTGAAGGTTCGGGGCCGGATTCCGGTTCGGGCCGCTGGTTGGCAACGCGCATGTCGGGAGAATCCTTGAAGGCCGTGGTATGGTCGGGCTACTGGATCAACGGCCGGCTTGTCACCAATGACTATCTTGCAAAGGGCCTGCTGGTTCTGGAACGTTTGCAGGGGCATCCCGATGCTTCCGCATTCTGCGCGGTATGGGCAACGGGCGATGACGAAGCACACGCCATCGCTGCCCTGCAGGCCTTTCAGCAGGCCAACGGCGGTGCTTTGATCACCCAGATTGCGGCCGCCGCCCGGTCTGCCGAGCAATGACACCGGCGGATAAGGAACGGCGACTCCTGGTCGTCCATGTGGTCTTCAGCTTTGCGGTGGGCGGGTTGGAGAATGGTGTCGTCAATCTCATCAACCGCCTCGATGGCAAACGGTTTCGGCATGTCGTTGTTGCTCTGACAAAATGTGACCCTG
>JAEUNV010000404.1 GCA_016790385.1 Zoogloea sp. | reverse complement strand
TTCGCGTGATCGGATTCAAGGACGGCAGGGAAAGCGTCATCGCAACTGCCCTTCCGGCTCCTCGTCGAATAGATCGGCCGCGCCGATCTCATCCCGAGCCATCTCGTCATCCATCAGTCTTCCCCAATCCCTCTCACTCTCGTCTACTGGGCCCAGCACCGGCAGCGGGTCAAAGGTGCGCCATGCGGGCGCCACCATCAAAAGCCCGGCAATAAGGCCGCTGGCCCGGCTCGCCCACCATACTGCACCGACAGAAAGGACGATTCCGCTCAATTCCACCGCACGCAATACGAGCTGTACGTCAACGTAGGGATCAGGCAGTGGCGGCAACTTGGTTCGGTCGTCGATGGACCGGGAGGCCATTCCACCGGACTCCACACCAGACTGGTCCTGGGCAGCAAGCATGAATTCGAGCAATGCCCCATCGGGCTTGACGCCCAGGGTCAAGGCGAGTTGCGGCTTCGCAAAACGCACTTGAGATTCCAGCGAGTGATGGCGGACGGACACATCGGCATTGCTGATGCTTGCCCGTAGCGGCGAGCTTTCTGCTTCTCCAACTGCCGGAATGTCGGACGCCACGGGAGTCGGGTTGAGCGTGCCGGGTACCGCCGGACGGGTGGGCGGCTTGACAGGCGTGACGCTACCTTGTGACGGGGTTTCCACCACAGATTCCGCCGGCGTTTCTGCCGCCGGCGGCGGCGTAATGATCGAACCCGCCGGGCTGAATGCCACCGACACCAGCCGCTCTGGGCCAAAGGATTGCCCGTCGCCGGCGCGAAGCACAACAATCGGCTCATTGGCAAAGGCCTGGTGGTGGAACACCACCCGCCCTGCCAACAGATCTGCATGGGTAAAGGCCGAAACAGCCTGCGCCGGGGCCGACGTCAGCGCAAAGTATCCATTTTGGCTTGTCACCACTTGGTACGTGATGCTGCTCAGCGGAGAGTCTCCATCCTGTGCCAGCAGGGAATCGATACTGAGCGTCACCGATCCGCCGGATGTCAGCGGGAACGCTGCTGTGATCAGAGTCGGCGGATCATTCACCGGCGCAACGCTCAGCGTGACATGGACGATGGCGCCAACGTCCTGGCCATTCGACGGACGGTAGCTGAAGCCATCCACACCGTTCCAGTCGGCATCGGGTGTAAAGCGGAAGCTACCGTCAGCCGCCAGGTCCAGCTTGCCATGCTCAGGGCCGGACACCAGCTGGGCAACCAAAGGCTGGCCGTCCGGGTCAGCATCGTTGCTCAGAACCCCCCCATTGCCAACTTCCAGGAGGCTGTCTTCATCAAGCGTATAGCTGTCCTCCGTTCCGATCGGTGCATCCGGAAGGGGCGTCACGCTGATCGTAAGCACGTGGGTGCCGACTTCGGTATCCACGCCGCCATCCGCCGTGCCTCCGTCGTCCCGCACCCGGAAACTCAGAGATGCAAGGGGCTGGCCGTTTTCATCGGCAGGCGGAAGGTAGCGAAGTTGTCCGGCTGCAATGTCTCCGGCCGCGACCCATTCTCCATCCACCAGACTGCGACCAGCCAGACTCAGGGTGCCGCGACTGGGCAGCCCAACGATCTGTACGGCGGCGAGTTGGTTGCTATTGTTGTCGCCAGGATCGGAGAAACCGAAGTCCGCTGTTGAGAATACGTAGCT
>JAEUNV010000388.1 GCA_016790385.1 Zoogloea sp. | reverse complement strand
AAGCCCTGCTGCAAGTCTTGCAGCCCATGATTGATCGGACGTTCTCCGAACACAGCTACGGCTTTCGACCGGGACGCCGTGCGCATGACGTGGTGCTCGATGCACAGCGCTACGTGCAGGACGGCTATCGGGTGGCGGTCGATGTGGATCTGGAGAAGTTCATCGATCGGGTCAATCACGACATCCTGATGGTCCGGTTGGCGAGGTGAGTCGACGACAAGGCCGTGTTGCGGCTGATCCGTCGTTACCCCGTGGCCGGCATCATGGATGGCGGGGTGGTCATGTAGCGGTATGAGGGCACGCTGCAAGGTCGGCCGCTGTCGCCGCTCTTGGCCAAAGTGCTGTTGGACGAGGTGGATCGGGAACTGGAGGTGCGTGGCCATCGGTTCGTGCGCTATTCCGACGACTGCAACGTGTGCGTGCGCAGCCGCCGTGCGGGCGAACGGGTGCTTGAGGGGCTGTGCCGGCTCTAGGATCGACTCCACTTGAAGGTTAGCGAGACCAAGACGGCGATCGCGCCGGCGATCTGACCGCCCCTATCCCGAACAACTTCCCTACGGGATATCCGCATGAGCAGCTTTTCCCGTTGAAGGAATGTCACGCAGGATTGGATTGCGCAAATGAAACTGGCCACCTGAGGGTGGCCAGTTTCATTTGCGCTTTGTCAGGTTCAGCTAATCCGGACCAGATTGTCCCTGTGAATCAGTTCTGGCTCCTCGAAGAAGCCGAGGATGCCTTCGATCTCTGTTGAAGGCTTGCGGGCGATTCTCCGAGTGTCATTGCTGGCATAGTTGATCAGTCCGCGGGCTACCTCGCGACCATCGGCATTGCGGCAGGCCACTACTGCACCACGGGCGAAATCGCCATCCACGGCAGTCACGCCGATAGGTAGCAGGCTCCTGCCTGATTGCAGGGCATCTACCGCCCCTTGATCAAGGGTAAGGCTGCCGGCGAGCTGAAGGTGATCTGCCAGCCACTGTTTGCGGGCGGCGAGGGGGGTGCTGGTGGCGTAAAGCAGGGTGCCGATATCGTCGCCGGCAGCGACACGAAGAAGGGCGTCCGGCTCGCGGCCGCTGGCGATGCAGGTATGGGCACCGCTGCGTGCCGCACGTTGCGCGGCACGCACCTTGGTAATCATGCCGCCCTTGCTGATGCCGGAGCCGGCGCCCCCGGCCATGCGTTCCAGGGCCGTATTCTCCGCCCTGTCCTCGCTGATCAAGGTGGCGGTTACGTCCTGGCGCGGGTCCGCAGTGTAAAGACCTTTCTGATCGGTCAGAATGATCAGGGCGTCTGCATCAATGAGGTTGGCAACGAGGGCTCCCAGCGTGTCGTTGTCTCCGAATTTGATTTCGTCGGTGACGACGGTGTCGTTCTCGTTGATGATAGGCACAACGCCCAGTTCAAGCAGGGTAACCAAGGTGGAGCGGGCGTTGAGGTAGCGTGTCCGGTCGGCGAGGTCTGCATGGGTCAGCAGAATCTGCGCGGTATGCAGTTTGTTCTGTGCAAAGACGCTTTCATAGGCTTGCGCGAGGCCCATCTGGCCGACTGCAGCGGCGGCCTGAAGATGATGCATCTCCTGGGGGCGGGTGCTCCAGCCGAGGCGTTGCATGCCTGCGGCTATGGCGCCGGAGCTGACCAGAACCACTTCCCTTCCGTCTGCACGCAGTCCGGCGATCTGCCGGGCCCAGTCGGCAAGTGCTTCCAGAGCGAGGCCTTCGCCGTTGTTCGTTACAAGGGCGCTGCCGACCTTGACGACCAGCCGGCGGGCATTACGGATTGAGGTTCTCATCATCGTCCTCTTTTGTTCGTTGTCGCCTTCCTCGTCAGGAGACGCTGCGGGGGTCAGGGCAGCCATGGCGTCGGCCGCCGCCTGGGCCGCGGCCTTTTCCTCGTCGAGGATGTCCTGAATGGCAAATACGACACCTTGGCAGCCTTCACGGCTGATCGCGGAAACTTCAAAGTGGCGCTCTACCGGGCCGTAAGCGTCCAGGAAGGCCTTGACGCGTTTCTTGCGTTCGCCTTCCTCAGGGATCAGATCAAGTTTGTTTAAAACGAGCCAGCGGCGCTTGCTAACCAGTTCTTCGTCATACTTGCGTAGTTCCTCGACGATCGCGTGCGCGTCGCGGACTGGATCGGCGTCGGGATCGAATGGGGCGATATCAACGATGTGGAGCAGAATGTGGGTGCGTTGGAGGTGGCGCAGGAACTGGTGACCCAAGCCGGCGCCGTCGGCCGCACCCTCGATCAGGCCGGGGATGTCGGCGATCACGAAACTGCGGTTTTCCGAGGTGCGCACGACGCCCAGGTTGGGGGCGAGGGTGGTGAAGGGGTAGTCGGCCACTTTGGGTTTGGCAGACGATACAGCGCGGATGAAGGTGGATTTTCCGGCGTTGGGCATGCCCAGCAGGCCCACGTCGGCCAGAACCTTCAGTTCGAGGTTGAGCGCTTTGCGCTCGCCTTCCTGGCCCATGGTCTTCTTGCGGGGCGCGCGGTTGGTGCTGGTCTTGAAATGCAGGTTGCCCAGGCCGCCGCGGCCACCGCGGGCAATCATCACGCGCTTGCCGTCGGCGTCAAGATCGGCGACGAGTTCGCCGGTCTCCTGCATGGTGATGATGGTGCCGACAGGCATACGCAGCTCAATGTCGTTACCGCCCTTGCCGTAGCAATCCGCGCCGCGACCATTCTCGCCGCGCTCGGCGAGGAAGGTGCGCTTGTAGCGGAAGTCGATCAGGGTGTTGAGATTACGGTCGGCAACGGCGTACACATCGCCGCCCTTGCCGCCGTCGCCACCATCCGGGCCGCCCATGGGGATGTATTTTTCGCGGCGGAAGGTGGCGGCGCCGTTACCGCCGTCACCGGCGATGACTTCAATACGGGCTTCGTCGAAAAATTTCATGGGTGTTTCCGGTTGGGACGTGCATTGAAACCCTGAAAGAAAAAAGCCCTATCGCTAGATAGGGCTTTGAAGGCTTGCAGTCGGCGCTTATTCAGCGGCGGCGACGATGCTCACGGTACGGCGCTTGTTGGCGCCTTTGACGGTGAACTGCACGGTGCCTTCGGTCAGCGCAAACAGGGTGTGATCCTTGCCGATGCCGACGTTTTCGCCCGGGTGGTATTCGGTGCCGCGCTGGCGAACGATGATGTTGCCGGCGAGGACGAACTGACCGCCGTAGCGCTTGACGCCAAGACGTTTGCTTTCTGAGTCGCGGCCGTTACGGGAACTGCCGCCAGCCTTTTTGTGTGCCATGTCGGTTTCTCCTTGGGCCGCTTAGGCCGAAATCGCTTCGATGCGAAGCTCGGTGTAGTTCTGGCGATGCCCCTGATGCTTCTGGTAGTGCTTGCGACGACGCATCTTGAAGATCTTGATCTTGTCGTGACGGCCGTGGGAAACCACGGTTGCCGTGACGCTGGCGCCGGCCACCACGGGGGTGCCGATCTTGACCGACTCGCCTTCGCCGACCATGAAGACCTGGTCGATGGTGATTTGCGAGCCCACGTCTGCCGGTATCTGTTCTACTTTGAGTTTTTCGCCGGCAACAACGCGATACTGCTTGCCGCCGGTTTTTATGACCGCGTACATGGATGTACTCCGATAAAGGGTTTTCAGGAAACACGGCAGTATATCCGAGGTGCCAGATTGTGTCAAACCGCGCTATGGCGGCGTTACTGGCCGATGCGCTCCTGGCGAATCAGCCAGCGGCCGTCGCGGAGAGCAAGAAGGAGTGTCTTGGTTTCTCTCAGCGTCTTGCCTTGTGCGCTATAGGACTGGGTGAAGCGGGCAGTTACATCGCTGCCCTTGGAGTCGATGTCCAGATCAGATATCTGGATACTGATCTCGCCGGGGCGGCCTAGGCGTTCCTTGCGTTGCCGAAGCCATGCGGAATGGGTGATTCCGCCGGCGGGTGAGAAGTCATCGGCGTAGTGCTTGAGGTAGGCATCCGCATCCTTGCGTTGCCAGGCGGAGGCCCATTCGGAAATGAATTTCCGGATGTCGTCTGGGGGCGTCCGCGAGCTGGTGGCGGCGTAGGCCGCGGCGGCTCGAGGCAGAACCCCTGCCGGCGGAGTGCTCTCGACGTGGGCGGGCGTTACGGTCACGGTCGCAGTCGGAGTGGGGGGGCGTCCCTCCGCGGAGTTTGCCGGGGAGGCATCTTTGGCCAGGTGAGCGACTTCCGCGGGCAGCAGGTTTTCGGTGCCCGGGACGAAGGTGGCGTTGCCGTCGGGTCGAATCAATGAGGGTTCCACCGTCTGCTCTCCTCGGGAGGGGGCACTGGCCGTTATGGGCGGCGAGACGGCGGAGTTGGAGGGCGCGGGCTTCTTGAGCGCCGGCGGTGGCGCCACCGTTTCGGCTTTGGCCAATTTGCTGAGGGACGGCAAACGCCCCTCGGCACTCAACTTCATGGCAAAGACCACGGAAACAACCATGAACATCGCGATGATGCCACCCAGAAAGCAGAGCAACGTCTGTCCGGGCGTGAGCAGTCCTGTTGGCGCGTGATGGCGCGAGGCGTGGGAAGAGTGTGACGTCATCGATGTGGGGGGAAGCAGTGCCGTTGCGACGGATTCTAGGGCGACGGCTGCGTCTGCGCTGCGACTTTAGGCCGAACTGACGCTTGTTTGCAGATGGCGGGAGAGCCCCGCAAGAAACACTGTGCGGAATTGCTCAGGGGAGGCGCAGAAGTATCCGCATGCCAGCGGTGGGCTCGTTGCGATCAAGGTAACCGATCAGGTTGGGAGTGTCGGTCAGCCATTGCCGTGCTTCGGCCATGGAGCGGGCTTCCCTGGGGGGGAGGGCGCGCCCGGTGAAGACGAGGCGCGACCAGTAGGCCTGGATCTGCGCGGGGTTCTTGCCCGTCAGCTTGAGGTAGAACTCGTCTCTCACCGAGCCGTTGGGGAGGTCGACAAGGCTTGCGGAGCTGCCATCGCTGAGCGTGGTGCTCCGGCCCAGGTAAAGTTTCTCGGCTTGTTCCCGGGTGAGTTCGATGGGACCGCTACGATTGCTGGTGACGATGAGTATCTCCGCCCGGTTGGGGC
>JAEUNV010000381.1 GCA_016790385.1 Zoogloea sp. | reverse complement strand
TGCGGCACCACGATTCCGACGGATTGTTGTTCTTTCATCTCAGTTTCGTCCCGAAAACGAAAAACCCAGCCGGCGAACGGTCGCGGACTGGGCTGCCGTCGCTTTAGCCGTACTTTTAAAGCGCCCGCAAGCTGAAGGGTTCAAATCGGCGCTGAGCCAAGAGATTAGCGCGAGGCTTGGTGGCAAGTCAAACCCTCGCGGCTGTTTGCGGCTAGAGCTTTTCCACTGCCTCCCGCACCCGGTCAGGATCGTCCAGTTTGAGAAGGCGCTGCACCTTGGGGGTCAGGTCGGATGCGTCGGCCCGCAGGATGGCCTGCTTGACCTCCAGGATCTGCGCCGGGTGCATGGAGAACTGACGCAGGCCCATGCCGATGAGCAGGCGAGCACAGTCCGGGTCGCCGGCCATTTCGCCGCATACCGATACGGGAATGCCGGCTTTGATGCCGACCTGGATGGTCTGGTGGATCAGGCGCAGCACGGCCGGGTGTAACGGGTTATAGAGGTGGGCGACGGCTTCGTTGCCGCGGTCGATGGCCAGGGTGTACTGGATCAGATCGTTGGTGCCGATGGACAGAAACTGCAGGCGTCGGGTGAAGGCGCCCAGGCACAGGGCTGCGGCGGGCACTTCGATCATGCCGCCAACCTGCACGGCCTCGTCAAACTTGATCTTGCGTTCGCGTAGCTGCGCCTTGGCTTTGTCGAGGAGGACCAGAGTCTGGTCGATCTCGTTGCTGCTGGCCAGCATGGGGATCAGGATCTTCAGCTTGCCGTAGTGGCTGGCGCGCAGCAGTGCCCTCAATTGGGTGAGGAACATCTTCGGCTCGGCCAGGCAGTAGCGGATCGCGCGCAGGCCCAGGGCCGGGTTGTCCTCGGTGCGGGTGGCGCCTTCGAGTTCCTTGTCGGCGCCCACGTCGAGGGTGCGCACGGTGACGGGCTTGCCAGCCATGGTCTTCACCACGGTACGGTAGGCATCGAACTGTTCGTCCTCGTCCGGCCAGGTGTCGCGGCTCATGAACAGGAACTCGGTGCGGAACAGGCCTACGCCGTCGGCCTCGACGCCCTTGGCCTGCATGGCATCGGGGGGCAGCTCGATGTTGGCGAGGATCTGCACCTCTTCGCCGTCGAGGGTGGCGGCCCGGGTGGACTTGAGGCGCTTGAGCTTGGAGCGTTCGAGTTCGACCGCCGCCTTGCGCAGCCGGTATTCCTCGAGCACCCGCTCGTCCGGATCGACAATGACGACGCCGCGGGAGCCATCGACGATGATCAGTTCGTCGTCCTTCACCACATGGCGGATGTGGCGCAGGGCAACCACGGCCGGGATCGACAGGCTGCGGGCAACGATGGCGGTGTGGCCGGTGGGGCCGCCCACGTCGGTGATGAAGCCGGCGACGGCGTGATCCTTGAAACCGATGGTGTCGGTGGGCGACAGGTCGTGGGCGACGACGATGGTGCCGAGCCCGTCCTTGCGCTTGGGCGGAAGGTGGCCGGGATGGCCGAGGAGAACCTTCACTACCCGCTCCACCACCTGCACCACGTCGGATTTGCGTTCGCGCAGGTAGGCGTCTTCAATCGCCTCGAACTGCTCGACCAGCTGTTCCATCTGCTGGACGAGCGCCCATTCGGCGTTGGCCCGTCGTGTGCGGATGAGCTGCTCAGCCGCATCCACCAGCATCGGGTCTTCGAGAAACATGATGTGCATGCCGACGAAGGCATCCACTTCCGAGGGGGCTGCACCGGCGCCGGTGGCGGCCTTGAGTCCGGCCAGCTCGGCTTTCACGCGGGCCACCGCATTGTGCAGGCGTGTGACCTCGGCCTCCACATGTTTGGGCGCGATCGTGAAGTGCGCCACTTCGAGCAGCGCGTGGGAGACCAGATGGGCATGACCGATGGCGATGCCCTGGGAGACGGCCAAGCCGTGTACGGTGAAGCTCATTGCCCGCCCTCCCGCGCCATCGGGCGGGACGGCCGCGTCATTCCCCTTCCCCGAACTTGTCGGCGATCAGGGCGACCAAGGCGCTCATGGCCTCGTCTTCGTCGTTTCCACTGGTATCAATGGTGATGGTGCTGCCCTTGGCGGCCGCCAGCATCATGACACCCATGATGCTTTTGGCATTGACCCGCTTGCCGTTGCGCTCCAGCCAGACTTCGCTCTGGTAGGCGCTGGCGGTCTGGGTCAATTTGGCGGAGGCGCGGGCATGGAGCCCCAGCTTGTTGATGATTTGTGCTTCCTGACGCGGCATGGTTCGGTTCTTCCTGTCTTCCTCGGTGTGCAGACTATGCGTGTGGGGCGCGATTGTTGTTGTTAGGGTTGGTGAGGCCTTATTTCATGTGCACGACGCCTTCACAGGCGCCGGCCACCGCCTTCTTGACCAGCATGTCCATGCTGCGTTCCCGATAGGTGATGGCACGCAGCAGCATGGGCAGATTGGCGCCCGCGACACCCTCGATGTGCCCGGGCACCAGAAGCTTGGCTGCAATGTTTGCGGGGGTGGCACCCAGAATGTCGGTGAGGATCAGAACCCCGTCGCCGCCATCCACCACCGTGATCAGCTGCCTTGCCAGGGGCAGGGCGTCCAGCGGGTCATCCTGGCCGGAAACACCCAATTGCACGATCTGGGGCGGGCGGCGGTTCATCACATGACAGGCGCACTGGATCAGCGATTCGCCAAGCGTGCCGTGGGTGATGAGGAAAATGCCGATCATGTGGGGCATTCTATCCGAAGGGGCCGCCCCGGCAAGCCGTAGAAACCCGGAGTGAGCGGATTACGCGCGCCGGTGTTCAGTCCACGATCGTCGCGGATATGCCTTGTTCGAACTGGAGGCGATCGCGCAACGCCCGGCTGACTTCAATACGGCCATCGGCGTCGACCCTCAGGGCGTGTTCAATACCATAGCGTTTGGTATACGCCCGCCATTGCGGCCCGCCCAGGTAGGCAGGCTTGCTGGCCGCGTCGGAGAGCGTGCCGGCGCCCGGGCGTGGTGTGACGAGGACGGTGACGGCCTGGGTGCCCCGGGCGGGCATGCCGCTGCGGGGGTCGAGGAGGTGGCAGTAGCGCGTGCCGTCGAGTTCGAAGAAGCGCTGGTAATCACCGGAGGTGCCGATGGCTTCCCCGTCGCGCAGGGGGAGGCTGGCCAGGGGGCGGGGCTCCCGCGGGTGCTGGATGCCGACCCGCCAGGGGTGATCACCTTTGGTGCCGAGGGCCAGTATATTGCCGCCAATGTTGATCAGGGCGTTGTGAATGCCTCTTTGCCGAAAGAGGGCTGCGGCCCGATCAAGGGCGTAGCCCTTGGCGTAGCCGCCCAGATCGAGCTGCACTGCCCGGTTGCGACTGCTCACGGTGGTGCCGTTGATCGTGAGGTCAGCCATGCTCGGGTGCGCTTTGATGGCGGTGGCGAGGGCATCGGGTGTGGGGCGGGCGGGGGCGAAGGTGTCCGTATGAAAGCCCCATAGGGCGATCAGCTGGCCGATGGCCGGGTTGAAGAGCTGGTCTCCGGTGGCGGCAAGGGCCTTGGCATCGGTGAGCATGGCGGCCAGTTCCGGCGATACCGGGATCTGTGGCGTACCCGCGGCGATGGCGGTGTTGAGGGTGGTGAGTTCGGACGGTTCCCAGGCATGGTAGGCCCGATGCAGGCGGTCGAATTCCTGAAGCACCGCGGCCGTCGCTGCGCGGGCCTCCCGCTCGGGCGTGCCCCAGGTGATGACCTCAACCCGGGTTCCGAAGACGTAGGATTCCTGCTGATGGAGCTGCTCCCGCTGGCAGCCGGCGAGGAGCAGCGCGAGACCGGTTGTGAGCAGCCAGAGGGCAAGTCGGTGTGTCAGGCGCATGCCCCTTCCAGGGCTTCGATCACGGCGCCGGGTACGTCGAAGCCCATCTGGGCGGTGATCTCGACCATGCAGGTGGGGCTGGTGACGTTGATTTCGGTGAGGCGGTCGCCGATCACATCAAGGCCGACGATGAGGAGGCCGCGGGCCCACAGGATGGGAGCCAGGTGTTCGGCGATGGCGCGCTCGCCCTCGGTCAGGGGCATGGCCACGCCCCGCCCGCCCGCCGCCAGGTTGCCGCGGGTTTCACCGGCCATGGGGATGCGCGCGAGGGTATAGGGGATGACCTTGCCACCGATGATCAGCACCCGTTTGTCGCCGCCGGCGATGGCCGGCAGGTAGGCCTGGGCCATGATCGTGCGGCGCTCGTCCTGGGTAAGTGTTTCGATGATGACATTGCGGTTGGGGTCATCGGCCCGCACCCGAAAGATCTGGCTGCCGCCCATGCCGTCGAGGGGCTTGAGAATGGTGTCGCCGTGGGTGTCGATGAAGGCATTGATGTCGACCGCAGCCCGGGCCACCCGGGTGGCCGGGGTGAACTGGGGAAACTCGGTGATGGCGAGCTTCTCGGAGTGATCACGGATCGAACGCGGGTGGTTGAAGACCCGGGCGCCGGCCTGGGCGGCCCGTTCGAGGAGCCAGGTGGCTGTGACGTACTCGAAGTCGAAGGGCGGGTCCTGGCGCATCAGCACGGCATCGAAGGCGGTGAGGGGCAGGCTGGCTTCGACGCCGGGCCGATACCAGGCGTGATCATCATCGGTGGGCGTGAGGGCCAGGGCCCGGGCCGACACCTCGCCACCCTCCCACACCAGAGCTTCGCGCTGGATGGCGAAGACCTGGTGGCCGCGCCGGGCGGCGGCCCGCATCATGGCGATGCTGGAATCCTTGTAGGCCTTGAGTGCGTCGAGGGGGTCGAGGATGAAGGCGAGTTTCATGGCGGACGCTCAAGCTGCGGCTTCTTCGAGGGCGGGGGCGGGCTCGGTGGTTTCGAGCTCGACAGCGGCGGCGAGGAGCGCCAGACGGGCCACCACGCCATAGGCGTAGAAACGGTTGGGCGGCGCATCGGGCCCCTGGTTGCAGTCGGGCAGGCTGCATGGCGCTTCGAAAGCCAGGGGCTCGAAGTGCATCCCCGGAGAGTTGAGGTTTTCGTCGCGGCCGCGCTGGGTGTGTACCCGGTAGAAGCCTCCTACCACGTAGTGATCCATCATGTAGACCACCGGCTCGGCTACGGCGTTGTTGACCGTTTCAAAGGTGTGAACACCTTCCTGGATGATGACTTCATGTACTTCCAGGCCTTCCTTCACCACGCTCATTTTGTTGCGCTGCTTGCGGTTCAGGCCGATCAGCTCTGCGGCGTCCTTGACTGTCATGACGCCCATGCCGTAAGTGCCGGCGTCGGCCTTGACCACCACGAAGGGCTCGTCGCTGACTTCGTATTCCTTGTACTTGGCGCGAATGTTGTCGAGCATGGCGGCGACCTTGTCGGCCAGCTCCTGCTCGCCGGCGCGGGCGTGGAAATCCAGACCGCCGCAGGTGTCCCAGGCCGGATTGATGCGCCAGGGGTCGATGCCGATGGCTTTGCCGAAGTCCTGGGTCACGCGGTCGTATGCCGCGGCGTGGTTGGATTTGCGCCGGGAGTGCCAGCCGGCATGGAGTGGCGGGATGACCCACTGGTCGTGGAGATGCTGCAAGACCTGGGGGATGCCCGCGGACATGTCGTTGTTGAGCAATACCGCGCAGGGGTTGAAGTCCTTCAGGCCCAGGCGATTTCCGTGGCGCTCCAGGGGTTCGAGGGTCAGGCTGCCGCCGTTGGCGAGTTCAACCACCGTAGGCGCGGTGATCTCGGGAAGCAGGCTGCCGAGACGCACTTCGAGGCCGGTGAGGCGGAGGATGGACACCAGCTTGGCCACGTTCTGAAGGTAGAACTGGTTGCGGGTGTGGTTCTCGGGGATCAGCAGGATGGAGCCGGCACCGGCGCAGATGCGCTCGATGGCGGCCTGCGCAGCCTGCACGCACAGGGGCATGAAAGCGTCGTTCAGATTGTTGAATCCACCCGGAAACAGGTTGAGGTCAACCGGTGCGAGCTTGAATCCGGAGTTGCGCAGATCGGTCGAGCCGTAAAAGGGGGGCAGGTGTTCCTGCCAACGGGTGCGCATCCAGCGCTCGATGGCGCAGGCGTTGTCGAGGAAATGGCGCTCAAGCTCCAGCAGGGGGCCGGTAAGCGCGGTGGTGAGATGGGGAACCATGGGACCTCGCGAACTGTTCTCGGGTAAGCAATGCGTCGGGGGCGACGGAAGGGCGTGCGTTATGGACCCGCGCGGCCCGAGATTGTTCGCGGGATGTTACACCATCCACTGTTTACGCCCCTTGATGGTGCGTCTTCAGTCATCGTCGGGCAGGAAGGTGCCGAAAGATGCGGGAAGGGGGGCGTTTTCCAGGCTGCGTTGGCTGAACAGATAACGGCCGTCACAGATGAAGCCCAGATCGGACCAGTCGACGGCGTTCAGCGCATCGCGAAAGGCGTCAAGGTCGATGTCCGTCCGGTGCGGGAAAACCCCCAGGACGGCGCCGTCGAAATTCGGGCAGGAATGAATGAAGAAGGGCTCGGGTCGGCGGGTCTTGGTGTTTACATAGATACGCGGTGCGTCGCTCTGGGGATAGCCCCGGCCCCATTGCCACCAGTTGGTGTGGTCGAAATTGCGTATGCGTCGGGCCAGCAGGCGCTTGCGGTGGGGGAGCAGGGCGGCGGGCGGGGGCTCGCCAGGCTCGCACCAGATCATGCGGCGGGTCTCGCCGCTGGCGATGGTGCCTGAGCTCACGAAATCACGGTTGCCGTGACGGTCG
>JAEUNV010000379.1 GCA_016790385.1 Zoogloea sp. | reverse complement strand
GGTGCGCATCCTGACCAACTCCCTGGCCTCCCACGATGTACCGGCGGTGAACAGCCACTATCAAGCCTGGCGCGAGCCCATCCTGGCCACCGGCGCGCGCCTCCACGAGTTGCGCGCCGATGCGGCCGTGCAGGGCGAGATTGTTGACCTGCCCCCCCTGCGCGCGGAGTTCGTGGGCCTGCACACCAAGGCCATGGTGATCGATCGAGAACGGGCCTTCATCGGCTCCATGAACCTTGATCCGCGCTCGGAGATCCTCAATTCGGAGATGGGTGTGATCATCGACAGTGCCCCCCTGGCGGAGAGGCTTGCGCAGCGCATGGAGCGCGACATGGGCCCGGCCAACAGCTGGGAAGTGACACGCGACACGGAAGGGGCATTGCGCTGGCGCAGCGATGCCGGCGAACTCACCCGCCAGCCGGCCCGCAACCTATGGCAACGGATCGAAAACCTGGTCTTCAGGTTCTTTCCCGCCAACCTGTACTGAGGGGCTTGCTTCATGACGATCCCACGCACCTTTGCCCAAGCCTGCCTGCTCGGCTCACTCCTCCTTGTCGGCTGCGCCGGCTTCGGCCCCCAGCCCGGCCCCGGCGCAGAGCCAGAGCCGAATGCGCGCTACCGACTCCTCACCACCCCTTTCATCGCCCTCGGCGACACCCAGGAGCATGTCTCCACCGGCTACCCCCTGCACGACAACGACAGCGCCGTGGATGCCTACGTGGAAGTGGCCCAGCGCCCACCCGAGCAGACCCTGTTTGGGCGCCGCCTGATGGAATGGGCCCTGCACAGCCATCCCGACGCACCCTTCATCCACCTCGGTGATGTCATGGACCTCTCCTGCCGCATCGAGGCCGGGCGCATGACGCGCATCTTCCGGGGCGCCCCCCAGCCCGGCGCGATCCTGCCCGGCAATCACGACGGACTGATGTTCGGCATCTATTCCTACAACCTCCTTGAAGCAGAGTTCGACCCCGACGCCCTGCGCTGGAACAAAGCCTGTCGGCGTGGCGCGGCCCCCGACGACACCCGCCACAAGACCGAACGCGAAGCCTTTACCAAGCGCGACTTCATTTCCCTGTACATCAGCGAGCATGCCCGCCACACGCCCGGCCATCCCTGGCTCACCCCACCCCCGGTGACGGGCGTCCACGCGGCCAGCTGGCGCAACACCGACCCCCGGGCCTTCCTCACCGGGATCGAGACCAGGCTTCTGGATGGCATCGCCTACGCCGACTCCTACATTGCCCAGCGCATCCGGCTGCCCCGCGCCCCCGAGGCCGACCGGGACGTGATCCTGATCGGCCTCGACACCAACCAGGCCGGGCCCCTTGTCAGCACCTGGGACACCTTGATGGGTCGCAGCCCGGGAAGCACCGGACACATCCACCCCGACCAGATCATCGCCATCACCCACTGGGTTGATGAAGCCGTCGCCCGGGGCGACATGGTCATCTTTGCCGGCCATCACAACTGGCGCGCCCTGGGCTTGCCCTCCCGAATCATGCTGCGCGCCCTGATGCAAAGTCTCGACCACCCCCTGGTCTATCTCTCCGCCCACACCCACCGGGGCTTCTGGGCGGAGCACCGGACCCTGGCCCACCGGCCTATCCTGGAGATGAACGTCAGCTCCCTGTCGGACTGGCCTCTGGCCTACCGCCGCATCAGCTTCGCCTATGACGAAAAGGCCCGACGCCTGCTGGTCAAAGCCGACCTTCTGCCCCGCGGCCCCCAACCCAATGCCTCCTACGCCGACGTCCTGTCCGCCTGGGAGGCACAAACCTGCAGCACGTCGGGCGTTCCGCTAAGGCGCATCCAGGAGGAGGACGTGGCCTTGGTCCAGCAACAGCGCAGTTCCCGCGGCACGCTCGTGGAATGGCTGGTGCAATACCTGGCACCGGTCTGCGAAGGCTGCGAACAATCCCTGTACATGCACGCCCAGGCCTACCAGGATGAACTGCTGCGCACCCTTGAGCAGGTCGGCAAGGATCTCGGACCGGACACCCACGCGCTGCACGCCCTTTCCTTACCCTCCTGGTGCCCCGGCACGGGTTACGAGGCATGCATTCATAGCCTGCTGGCAGAGCAGCGGGAAGGCCTCCAGGCCAATGTCGAACTGTTCCGGCGCAAGGCCAGCCTGGTGGCCCTGCTCAACGACCACCTGGATGAACTCGACAGCCAGCGGGCCAAGGCCTACATGACCTGCCGGGCCGTGCAGGCCGCCAAACTCGACTTCGACGCCACCGACGACGCGCACAATTTCGACCGGGGCGAAGCCAAGCGTCAGGCCGAACAGCTCTTCCGCATTGAAGCCAGCGTGGGCATGGACTGAGCCCGACCTCAAGGGAGCACGCACGCGGGTGGAAACGACGATGCCGGCGGCCGGCAAGCGCCGTCAGCCGGGGATATCTGCCTCCACCAGCTGGCCCAGCAGCATCAGCGATGCCTGCCAGCCGAGATGGCAGGATTCCGGCGGAATGACGCCTGGAACGCCCTCCTGCACCACCACCAGCTCGGTGCCGCAGGACACCGCCCGCAGCGTTACGGTGGTCCGCATCTCCCC
>JAEUNV010000252.1 GCA_016790385.1 Zoogloea sp. | reverse complement strand
ACATATTTTTGCGATATCCCGATTTTAGGCGCACTTGACATAAAAAATGTCGGGAAGACGACAAAGGCATCTTTTTGTTCGAGGGGTGAGAATGGGCGCTGTGTCCGAAAGGTCCGCCGCGTAGCGGGCAGCGGGCGTCAGGTCGTTTGCGCCGGGTGGGCATTGTTCTTGCTGACCGATGTCAAAACCTCCCTCGTCTCGACCATGCCCTCTCCGCCCCTGATGCCCGTTGAACCGGCCCCTGCCCCCCTTGCCGCCGGGAAGGTGGTCGAGATCTATCAGCAGCGGACCAAGCATCATTTCGCCGCCTATGCCGCCGGCCCGACGACCCTCGATTGGGACGCTCGGCCGGAGCCGTTCCGGCATTTCTCGGGCGCACCAACATTTCCCCTGCCCCTGGCCGACGCGGAATCCCTCGCATCGCCACCGCGCAGCCCGGCGGTGGCGGATCTGGCTGCGCTGGGGGCGCTCCTGCATCTCTCCTTCGGTCTCACCGCCTGGAAATCCCTCGGGCCCGACCGCTGGGCCGTGTGGGCCAATCCGTCCAGCGGCAACCTCCACCCCGTGGAGGCCTATGTGCTGGTTGCGGGCGTGGCGGGGCTGGCCGACGGTCTCTACCATTACCTGCCCGATCGGCATGCCCTGGAACTGCGCGCCCGCCATGGGCATCCCTTTGCCCCCGGGCCGGCACTGGCGATCGGCTTGACCACCGTGATGTGGCGCGAGGCCTGGAAGTACGGCGAGCGGGCATTCCGCTACTGCCAGCTCGATACGGGCCATGCCATGGGCACGGTGCGCTATGCCGCCGCATTGCTCGGCTGGCGGCCGGTGGAGCAACTGAGGATTGGCACGGACACCCTGGCGGCGCTCTTGGGCGTGGACCGGCGTGATGACTTTCCGGGCCGGCGGGCCGATGTGAGTCACGAGGAAGCCGAGATACTGCTGGCCCTGGATCTCGGGGAGGGCGTGGCCGACCTCGCGCCGCCGGCCCTGCGCACCGTCGCGACGTTGGCGGAGTGGCAGGGCGTGGCGACTTGCATCGACCCCTTCCCCATGTTTCGCTGGCCGATCATCGCTGAAGTGGCACAGGCCACCCGGCGTCCGGATGAGTGCCCATTGCCACCGATTTTCGGCCCCTTGCCGCCCGTCCAGCCGGCGGCGCGCATTCTGGGGCGGCGCAGCGCTCAACGCTTCGATCCGAATCATGAGATGGGGGTGGAGCAATTCGCCGGTCTGCTCCAACTGCTGCGGGGCGAAACCGACGCCCGGCTGTCGCTGGTCTTTTTTGTGCATCGGGTGGCGGGGTTGGAGGCGGGGCTATACCTGCTTCCCAGGGGCCTCTGGGGCCGGGCCATGCTCGAAGGGATGCAGGCGCCGGGCAGCGAGCCCGTGTCGGTTGGGCCCGATGGCCTGGTGCGTCTCCGGCTCCTGGCGCCGGTGGAACTGCGGCGGGTTGCCCGCAGCCTGCATTGCCACCAGGAAATCGCCGCCAGTGCCTGCCTTGCCGTGGGCATGCTTGCACCCTTCGCCCCCCTCTCGGAGAGAGATCCGGCTGCCTACCGAGACCTGCTCCGGGAGGCAGGCCTGCTCGGCCAACTGCTCTACCTGGAAGCGGAGGCCATGGGCCTGCGCGGGACGGGTATCGGATGCTTTTTCGATGACCCGGTGCATGAGGCCGCCACCCTCACGACCCCCGAATTCCAAAGCCTCTATCACTTCACCATCGGTATGCCGGTGGAGGATGAACGGATTGAAACGACACCGGCCTACCCGGCCCTCGCTGAGAGACCTTCCCCATGACCCATCCCCAAACCTCGACTCGCCACCGCAGCGGCTTTCTGCGCATCGACCCCCAGCGGGCCGCCGATTTGATCCACCGGTCCCGTCTCGGCCAGCTGCCCGGTCTGGTGCTGTTCGATGTGCGTGATCGGGGCAGCTTTGAGCGCTGTCATGTGGAGGGTGCGCAGCACCTGACCGAAGCCGCCCTGGGAGAGGTCTTCGGGCGTGTCCCCCGGGCTGCCCCGGTCATCATCTACTGCTATCACGGCAACGCCAGCCAGACCTACGCGGGGATGTTCGCAGACTTCCACTATGCCGAGGTGTATAGCGTGGATGGCGGCTTTGCGCCCCTGGAGGCCGCACTGGCAGCAGGGCAGGGTGAGGGGATTGCCCCCGCGCTGCCTGCCGATGCCGCCCCGGCACTGCGTGAGTTCATGGATGAATACGGCTATGACCACCGCAACCTGGACCAGGCCCGGGAGCATGGGCTGACGCCCCTGATGCGCGCTGCGCTGCTTGGTCGCCCCGATCTGATCGAGGCGCTGCTGGCGGCCGGGGTGGATATCGCCCGGCGCAACGGAGACGGCAACAACGCCCTGTGGCTGGCCTGCGTGTCGCGGGAGCCGGCGGCCATCCGGGCGCTGGTGGCGGCGGACATCGACCTGGACAACCGCAATGATGTGGGGGCCACCTGCCTGATGTACGCCGCGTCGAGCGGACGCCCCGAGATTGTCGAGGCCCTGCTGGCGGCCGGTGCCGACCCCTATATCCGGAATGACGACGGTGTCTGCGCGGTGGATCTGGTTTCCACCATCGAGTGCCTGCGCCTGCTGAGGCACACGGCTAGCTGATCAGTGGTGGGGGAAGGCCCGCGCCCGGCCAGTGGGCCAGGGGCCGTCGTCAGTGCAGGGTACGGGGCATGGCCAAGGTGAATTCCGGCACTGGCGCATCGAAGCGGCTGCCGTCCTCCGCCACCATGCGGTAGCTTCCCTTCATGGTGCCCACCGGGGTGGCGATCGTGCAGCCGCTGGTGTATTCGAACTGCTCACCGGGGCGCAGCAGGGGCTGCTTGCCGATCACGCCCGACCCCTCCACCTCCTGCACTGCGCCTTCGGCGTCGGTGATGATCCAGTGCCGACTGATCAACTGGGCGGGCACCTGACCGACGTTGCGGATGGTGATGTGATAGGCGAAGACGTAGCGGTTCGCCTCGATGCTGGATTGCTCCTCGATGTAGCGAGCCACGGCTTTGACTTCGATGGCGTCCTGACCAATTCGGGTTGTCATTGTTTATTGAGGTGTTGCAGGTTGGGGATTGAATTGAAGCCGAATCGGCCTTGCACCGCAACCATAGCGGTCACGCCTTGGCGCTTTGCGTTGGCGTGGCAAGGGGTGGGCGGGTAAACTCCGGCACCTCCGCGTTCTCCCGCCAGGACTTGCCATGAGCTTCCGCATTGCCCCCAGTATCCTGTCCGCCAATTTCGCCTGCCTGGGTGAAGAGGTTGCCAACGTCATCGCCTCGGGTGCCGATTGGGTCCATTTCGACGTGATGGACAACCATTATGTGCCCAATCTGACCATTGGACCGCTGGTGTGCGAAGCCATCCGTCCCTGTACCACGGCACCCATCGATGTGCACCTGATGGTCAAACCTGTAGACCGCATCGTGCCGGACTTTGCCAAGGCCGGCGCCAACATCATCACCTTTCATCCGGAAGCCTCCGAACACGTGGACCGCACGCTCGGCCTGATCCGCGACAGCGGCTGCCAGGCCGGCCTGGTGTTCAACCCGGC
>JAEUNV010000204.1 GCA_016790385.1 Zoogloea sp. | reverse complement strand
AGGAACGGCGACTCCTGGTCGTCCATGTGGTCTTCAGCTTTGCGGTGGGCGGGTTGGAGAATGGTGTCGTCAATCTCATCAACCGCCTCGATGGCAAACGGTTTCGGCATGTCGTTGTTGCTCTGACAAAATGTGACCCTGCGTTTTGCGCCCGTGTCATGCGCCCGGATGTAGAATTTGTGGCGTTGCACAAACCGCCGGGGCACAGCGTGAAACTCTTCCCGGCGCTCTACCGACTGTTCCGAAAATATCGACCTGACATTGTCCACACCCGGAACCTTGCGGCACTTGAAACGACGCTTCCCGCGTGGTTGGCAGGGGTTCCGGTGCGAATACATGGCGAGCACGGTTGGGATGTCAATGATCCGGACGGAAGCAATCCCAAGTACAGGTTCATCCGTAAAGTCCATCGCCCCCTCGTGACCCATTACATCGCTCTTTCCGGGCATCTTGAGGCATATCTGCGCGACGCCATCGGCGTTCCCGAAAACCGGGTGACCCGAATCTGCAATGGTGTGGATTTGTCGCGTTTCGCGCAGCGCGGGCAGCAGAGAGCACCGATTGAGGGCTCTCCGTTCAACGATCCGAGCTATTTTGTCCTGGGTACCGTGGGGCGTTTGCAGGGTGTGAAAGATCAGTTGAACCTACTCCAGGCCTTCATTCTGCTCCTGCGGCGGCGTCCGGATCTGGCGGTCAGCATGCGTTTGATCCTGGTAGGGGACGGGCCCATGCGTACTCGCCTCGAGGACGAAATCAAGGAGGCATGTGTCACGGCTCACGTTTGGATGGCCGGCGAGCGAGGGGATGTGCCGAATGTCATGCGGGGTTTCGACTGTTTTGTGCTTCCCTCTCAGGCGGAAGGGATTTCAAACACGATTCTTGAAGCCATGGCCGGCGGCTTGCCGGTGGTGGCGACAAAAGTCGGTGGTAATGGTGAGCTTGTGGAGGATGGGGTCACCGGTACCTTGGTGCCCCCCAGGGACCCCGCGTTGCTGTCTGACGCGCTTGAGCGCTATGTATCGCAGCCGGCGATGGCTGTGGAGCAAGGTGGGGCGGGGCGCCGGCGTGTGGAGGCGTGTTTCAGTCTCGATGGAATGGTGGGGCGGTACGCGGATCTGTATCAATCCCTGTCGGGTCTTTCAACTTGACTTGCACAGGCAAGGCGACGGAATAAGGGTTAGGAACTATGTGCGGCATTGCCGGACTTTTCGATACGCGAGCAAAGCAGTCGTTCCCGCGCGAGCTCATGCAGCGCATGAACGATATCCAGCTTCACAGGGGCCCGGACGAGAGCGGCTACCATTTTGAACCGGGCGTGGCGCTGGCTCACCGTCGCCTATCCATCATCGACATTTCCAGTGGGCAGCAGCCGCTGTTCAACGAGGATGAGTCGGTGGTGGTGGTCTTCAATGGCGAGATCTACAACTTTCAGGAACTGATCCCCGAACTCACCGCCTTAGGGCACCGTTTTCATACCCGCAGCGACACGGAAGTGATCGTGCACGCCTGGGAGTCCTGGGGCGAAGCCTGCGTTGAGCGTTTCCGCGGTATGTTTGCCTTTGCCCTTTGGGATCGCAATCGCCAGACTTTCTTCATGGCGCGCGACCGGATGGGCGTGAAGCCCATGTACTACGCAATCCTGAACGACGGCACGCTGATGTTCGGCTCCGAGCTGAAGGTGCTGATGCAGCACCCGGGACTTGATCGCAGCATGGACCCGCTGGCTGTTGAAGAGTACTTTGCCCTTGGTTATGTTGCCGAGCCGCGAACCATCTTTGCAGGTGCCCGCAAGCTGGAGCCTGGTTTCTCCCTGACCATCCGTCACGGCCAGCCGGTCCCCGAGCCCAAGCCTTATTGGGACGTGCGCTTCACCCTCGACAACAAGATGTCCCTGGCGGACGCCCAGGCCGAGATGGTCGAGCGTCTACGCGAGTCGGTGCGCCTGCGCATGGTTGCCGAAGTTCCTCTTGGGGCTTTCCTTTCGGGGGGTGTGGATTCCAGCGCCGTGGTGGCCACCATGGCTGGTTTGTCCGATGAGCCGGTCAATACATGCTCCATCGCTTTCGACGACCCGGCTTTCAATGAATCCGCGTTCGCCCAGATGGTGGCCGATCGCTATCACACCAATCACCGGGTGGAGACCGTACAGTCCGACGATTTCGACCTCATCGACACCCTTGCTGCCCTTTACGATGAGCCCTACGCCGACAGCTCGGCCATTCCTACATACCGGGTATGCCAACTGGCTCGGAAGCACGTTACGGTGGCGTTGTCGGGTGATGGGGGGGACGAAAACATGGGGGGCTACCGCCGTTATCGCTTCCACATGATGGAAGAGAAGATGCGCAGTGGCCTGCCCCACGCCGTGCGCAAGCCGGTGTTCGGCCTGCTTGGCCAGCTTTACCCCAAGGCCGACTGGGCGCCGCGCATGTTCCGCGCCAAGACGACCTTCCAGTCACTGGCACGGGATTCTGTCCAGGCTTACTTTCATTCGGTTTCGATCCTGCGGGACGACATGCGGCGCCAGCTTTTTTCGCCGTCGTTCCGCAAGCAGCTGGGGGGGTATAACGCCCTGGAGGTCTTCCGCCGTCATGCTGCCAACGCGGGCACCGATGACGCCCTGGCGCTTGTCCAGTATCTGGACATCAAGACTTATCTCGTCGGCGACATCAATACCAAGGTCGACCGCGCCAGCATGGCCCATTCCCTCGAGGTGCGGGAGCCCCTGATGGATCACCCCCTCGTGGAATGGCTCGCCAGCCTGCCCACCCATCTCAAGATCAAGGGTCAGGAAGGCAAGTACATCTTCAAGAAGGCCATGGAGCCCATGCTGCCGAATGATGTTCTTTATCGGCCGAAAATGGGCTTTGCCGTGCCCCTGGCCCGCTGGTTCCGTGGGCCGCTGAAGGAGCGGGTGCAGAAGGCCTTGTTTGGTGAGGTGCTGCGCGAAACCGGGCTTTTCAATGAAAAGTATCTGCGCCATGTTGTTGAAGCTCACCAGTCCGGCGCCCGCGATTACAGCTCCACGATCTGGACCATCCTGATGTTCGAAGCCTTTGTCCGCAATAGTATGAAGAACGCCATGCCAGTAATGGGCGGGAGGGCTGCATGACCCGCATTCTCCACATCCTGGACCACTCCCTTCCGCTCCATAGCGGCTACACCTTCCGCACGGCATCCATTCTCAAGCAGCAGCGTCTGCGCGGCTGGGAGACTTTTCACCTGACCACCCCCAAGCAAGGCCCCGGAAACGGTGGTTCGGATCAGGCCGAGGGCTGGGAGTTTCACCGGACTCCAAATCGCGGCGACGAAGGGCTGATTGGACAGATGCGCTTGACCGCCAGGCGTCTCGACGAACTCGTGCGTGAGCTTCGTCCCGACGTGCTCCATGCCCATTCTCCCGTACTCAATGCGCTGCCGGCCCTTCGGGTGGGCAAACAGCATCGGATTCCCGTTGTTTACGAGGTGCGGGCTTTCTGGGAGGACGCCGCAGTCGACCACGGCACAACGACCGAGGGGAGTCTGCGCTATCGCATGACCCGCGCAATGGAGACCTACGCCCTGCGCCGCGCCGATCAGGTCACCACGATTTGCGAGGGCCTGCGCAAGGACATTGCCGAGCGGGGTATTTCCAAGGACAAGATCACGGTGATTCCCAACGCCGTGGATGTGGACTCCTTTCAGTTGCGTGGGGATGCAGACCCGATGCTGCGCCAGCGCCTTGGCCTTGACGGCAAGAGCGTGGTGGGTTTCGTTGGATCGTTCTACGGTTACGAAGGTTTGGATTTGCTGGTCGCCGCTTCGGCTCGCTTGCTTGCGCAGCGTCCTGACCTGCGTGTATTGCTGGTTGGCGGCGGTCCCCAGGAGGCCAATCTGAAGGCTCAGGTCGCCGCGCTCGGAATCGTCGACAAGGTGATATTCACCGGGCGCGTTCCCCATGCCGATGTCCAGCAGTACTACGACCTGATCGACGTGCTGGCTTACCCGCGCATTCCCATCCGACTGACGGAGCTGGTCACCCCGCTCAAGCCTCTTGAAGCCATGGCGCAAGGGCGGATGTTCGTGGCCTCGGATGTGGGGGGGCACAAGGAACTCGTCCGTCATGGCGAAACAGGCTTTCTTTTCCGTGCGGGTGACGAGCAGGCCTTGGCGACGGCCATCGGCGAGATGCTCAACAAACGTGATATGTGGCCCCGAATTCGTACCCAGGCCCGCTACTTTGTCGAAGTCGAGCGCACCTGGAAAGGCAGCGTTGAGCGCTACCAGGATGTCTATGGACGTGCGCTCGCCGCCTACGGTCGCTCGCTGGGCGCTTGAATGGCACTGCCCGCTGTTGCCGGCGTGCCGTTCAGGCGCGTCGTGGATGAGTCTCTCCTCCCATGAACATACTTTTCATTTGCCATCGATTTCCCTACCCACCGGTCGGCGGGGCCAAGGTTCGTGCCTTTCACATGATCCGGCACCTGTCGGAGCAGGGGCACAAGGTGACCGTGTGTTCGCTGGCGCGCTCGCAGGACGAAGTGGAGGAGGGCAGAGGCATCGCGCCCTTTTGCGAAGGCTTCGAAATGGCCACCGTCAGAACCCCGGTTCAGGTATTGAGAATGGTCGCCAGCCTGCCCACGCCGGGGTCGGCGTCGGAGGCCTATTTTTTCTCTCCCGAGCTGGAGCAGCGTATCAAGCGCCTGATCGATAGCCGCAACTGGGATCTGATCATCGTCCATTGCTCGTCGGTGGCGCGTTACGTGGAGGATGTGACCCACATCCCCAAGTTGCTCGATTATTGCGACATGGATTCCCAGAAGTGGTTGGAGTACGTGCGCTACAAGCGCTTTCCGGTTTCGGTGGGCTACTGGCTTGAGGGGCGCAAGATTCTTGCCGCCGAAAAGCGCATTGCCCGGAAATTCGATCTCGGAGCGGTGGCCACCGTGGCCGAACAGCAGACGCTCGACAGTTTCGGTACGGGCGTGCTCTCCGACTGGTTTCCTAATGGAGTGGATACGGCTTTCTTCGCGCCGTCGGCACAACCCTATGAAGCGAGCACCATCAGTTTCATCGGTCGGATGGATTACTACCCGAACGAGGAGTGCATGACCACTTTTTGCCATCAGACCCTGCCGCTGCTGAGAGCCGCCCGGCCTGATATCCAGCTGATCATCGTGGGCGCCGAGCCCTCGCCGGGTGTCCGCAAGCTGGCGGAACTCCCTGGTGTTACCGTGACCGGCTCGGTTCCGGATGTGCGCCCCTATGTGTGGCGCTCGGCCTTGACCGTTGCTCCGCTCAACATCGCCCGTGGAACGCAGAACAAGATCCTTGAGGCGATGGCCATGGGCGTACCGGTGGTGACGAGTTCCATCGCTGCTGGCGGTGTTGATGCCGAGGATGAAGCCCATTTCCTGGTGGCGGATACCCCCGACGACTACGCGCGGGCAATCTTGCGCATTCTCTCCAGTCCGGAGGAGAGGCAGCGTTTGAGCCACGCGGGACGCGAAAGAATGCTCAGTCACCACACATGGGAGCGGGCAATGGCGCGTCTGGATGGTGTCATTGAGCGATGTGTCACACGTTTTCGCGGGCGGCATGGCTAAACTCGCGTCGGTTCGATGGATCGGGTACCTCTGCGGTGCGCCGGCATCGGCCCTCTTGGATCCAATGAAGGACCGATATGGATGGTGAGCAGTACGCGGGCCTGCGCCTGACGATCGTCGGGCCGCTTCCTCCGCCCTCGGGAGGAATGGCCAATCAATGCAAGCAGCTTGTCGGCCTGCTTCAGGCGGAAGGTGTGCAGGTGGAACTGGTGCGCACGAATGCACCCTACAAACCTGCCTTTGTCGGCAAAGTGCCCGTGCTGCGTGCCTTTGCACGTCTTCTGCCCTATCTTCTGGCGCTGTGGCGCGCCAGCGGCCGCACTGACGTGATGCATGTGCTGGCAAACTCGGGATGGTCCTGGCATCTGTTTTCGGCACCGGCGATCTGGATTGCGCGGCTCCGGGGCACGCCGGTGGTCGTCAACTACCGGGGTGGCGAGGCAGAGCCGTTCTTTGCCGCCGCGCCACGCTTTGTGCACCGTACCCTGGCGAGCGCCAGCGCGCTGGTGGTGCCGTCCGCCTTTCTGGACGGAGTGTTCAGGCGTTTCGGGTTCGAGTCCCGCATCGTTCCCAACATCATCAACCTTGAGCGCTTTGCCGTGGCCCGCAAGACGACTGGGGCGCACGCGCCGCACGTGGTGGTGACCCGCAACCTGGAGCCCATCTATGACATTCCCACGGTCCTGGCGGCCTTTGCCCAAGTGCGGAAGCGTCTTCCCGAGGCACGTCTGACGGTGGCCGGAAGCGGCCCGGAACTCCGCAATCTCGAAACCATGGCGGTGAACCTGGGGATTGCCCCTTCGGTGACATTTGCCGGGCGCATCGACAACGAGAACATCCCCGCGCTCTACGCCTCGGCTGATCTCATGATTAATCCAAGCACCGTGGACAACATGCCCATTTCGATCCTGGAGGCCTTCGCCAGTGGTGTGCCGGTGGTGTCAACAGATGTGGGGGGCGTGCCCTTCATCGCGGAGAACGGGCGTACAGCCCTGCTTGTGCCGGCGCGTGCCCCGGAACGCATGGCCGAGGCGATGCTGGAGTTGCTGCTCGATCAGGATAAGGCGCGGAGGCTCGCCGCAGCCGCCAGCGACGAAGTCAAACAGTATGCATGGCCGGTGATCCGCGAGAAATGGCTCTCGGTTTACCGCGCAGCCGTGCTTGCCGGAGATTGATGGAAATGGGTTTGTATACGCGTTTGTGCTCGGGTGTGATTTTTCCACTCCACGAGAAACTGAAATCCCATAACTCGGTGGAGCGTCTCCACGACTTGGAGAAGAGCCAATACCTGCCACGGGAAGAAATTCTTGCCTTGCAGAGTGAGCGTCTGCGCAGCTTCCTGACCGATATCGGGACTCATGTTCCCTACTTTCGCGATTTGTTCCGTCAGCTCGACTTTGATCCTGCTCGGTGCGCCGGTGTCGAGGATCTTCGGCGTCTGCCGTTCATGACCAAACCGGTGATTCGCGAACACGCTGATGCCCTGCGCGCCGACAATGCGGTGTCACTGATGCGCTACAACACCGGTGGTTCGAGCGGTGAGCCCTTGATCTTCTATATCGGCAAGGAGCGCAAGAGCCACGACATCGCGGCCAAGTGGCGGGCAACCCGCTGGTGGGATGTGGACATCGGGGATAAGGAAGTTGTGCTGTGGGGGTCTCCCATTGAGCTGGGTGCCCAGGACCGGGTCAAGGCGGTGCGGGATCGTCTGCTGCGTACCTGGTTGTTGCCGGCCTTCGAAATGTCGGACGACAAGGTGCGCGAGATGCTCGCAACCATCCGTACTTTGCGACCCCGCATGTTGTTTGGCTATCCTTCGGCCTTTGCCCATATTGCCGAGAAGGCGCGGGCCTGGGGAATTCCGATGAATGATCTGGGGATCAAGGTGGCCTTTGTGACCTCCGAGATGCTTTACGATCACCAGAAAAAGTCCATTTCGGAAGTCTTTGGCTGCCCGGTAGCGAACGGCTATGGTTCCCGCGATGCCGGCTTCATTGCCCACCAGTGCCCCCATGGCAGCCTTCACCTCTCGGCGGAAGACATCGTTGTCGAGACGATCGATCCCGAAGGGCGGCCGGTTGCACCCGGCGAGGCGGGTGAGATCGTGGTCACGCATACGGCGACCCGTGGTTTCCCCTTTGTGCGTTATCGCACTGGCGATGTCGGGGTGATTGGCGCCCAGGAATGTGCCTGCGGTGTGAAGCTGCCCGTGTTGAGCGAGGTCCAGGGGCGTACAACGGATTTTGTGGTGGCCGCAGACGGTACCGTCATCCATGCGCTCGCGCTGATTTACACCGTTCGGGATCTGCCCGGGGTGCAGCGTTTCAAGATCATCCAGCACAGCATTGATCGCACCGAGGTGATGGTCGTGGTCGACGCTCGTTTTGGCGAAGGTGAGCGTCTGCGCATACGTCGCGATTTTGCGGCGAGGCTGGGCGAGTCGGTACAGGTTGAAATTAACGAAGTGCCTGAAATCCCGCGTGAAAAATCGGGCAAGAACCGGTATGTTGTGAGCCACGTCAAGCGTTGATCACCTCGTTTCCCGCTGTCGGTGGGCTATCGGAATATGTCGGGCCGGGCCTCTTCCGGGGCAATCAGCTTCCATTGCCGGCCTTGTCCTTGATCAATGCCAGGTAGCTTGTGTGTTGTGTCAGTCAGGCAGCGGCTCGGCCGTGTGCTCCGAGGATCAGATGGTTTCAAAGAATATGGGTTCGTCACGACTGTTGGAGGGAATGGGCTCCCTTCTCGGGGGTAACAGCAAACGCTTGACGGTGCTGATCTTCCATCGCGTGCTGCCCGAGGTGGACCCCTTGTCTCCCGACGAGATGCATGCGGCTCGTTTCGAGGCCCTGGTTGGCACCCTGGTGCAGTACTTCAACGTGCTACCGATGGATGAAGCCCTGACGCGCCTACGCTCAGGGTCGCTCCCTTCCCGCGCCCTGGCCATCACCTTCGACGACGGGTACGCCGACAACTACACCATCGCTTGCCCAATCTTGATCAAGCACGGCGTTAAGGCGACCTTTTTTGTCGCGAGTGGATTCCTGGATGGTGGCGTCATGTGGAATGACGTCGCGAGGGAGGCGCTGCGTAGCTTTCGGGGTGATCGTCTTGACCTTGGTTGGCTTGATCTCGGGGTCTGCTCCGTGGCAACGAATGCGGAGCGGTACAGGCTCACCGAGCGGCTATTGCCTAAACTCAAGTACTTGACGCCCGAGGGGCGCAGGACGGCTCTTGACCGACTGGTGGCGGAGACTGCCGGGAGCATTCCGAGCAATCTGATGATGACCACGGCCCAGCTCCAGGCGCTTCAGGCGGCTGGCATGGAGATTGGCGGACACACGATGGATCACCCGATCTTGGCGGTGCTGTCGGAGGCCGAGGCCAGGCAGCAGATTGCCGACAATCGGGCCCACCTGACGCGCTTGCTGGGCAAGGCCCCCCGATACTTCGCCTATCCCAATGGTCGTCCGGAGCAGGACTATCTGGCCGTGCACGCCCGGTTTGCCCGAGAGCTGGGCTATGAGGCCGCGTTTACAACGTCTTATGGCTCCGTGGGGCCCGAATCCGGCCTTTTCGAGTTGCCCCGATTCACCCCCTGGGACAAGGATCTGCTGCGGTTCGCCCTGCGTCTGAGCCACAATTTCTTCAGGAGTCATTCCCGGCGCCTGTTCTCTGAAGGGGCCGTGGCGTGATCATCAAATCCGGAAAGCCATCCGCGTTCGTGCGCCAGGGCAACGGCTTCGGTACGGGGAGTCGCCATGCGTGATCTGCTGATGGTACTGCTGGTGCTGGCCGTACTGCCCTCTGCGCTTCGCCATACCTATGTGGCTGTCAATTTGTGGACGTGGATCAGCATCATGAATCCCCACCGATTGACTTACGGGTTTGCGGGCGATTTTCCGTTTGCGGCGGTCGCGGCGGTTGCGGCGTTGCTGTCCTTGCTGATTACGAAGGACGAACTCAAACTGCCGAAGGAAAAGGCAGTCGTCCTGCTGATCCTGTTCGTCGTGTGGATGTGTATCACGACCGCTGCGGCCTACTATCCCGGAGCCTCCTTCGACCAGCTCAAGAAGGTGCTGAAGATCCAGTTGATGACCTTGATTGCGCTTGCTGCCATCAAGGAGCGTCGGCATATCGACTTGTTTATCTGGATCAATGTCATTTCCATCGGTTTCTACGGTTTGAAAGGCGGGTTCTTCACCATATCGACGGGCGGAAATGCCCGGGTGTGGGGGCCGCCCGGGGGTTTCATCGAAGGTAACAACGAGATTGCGGTGGCATTGATCATGGCGATCCCGCTCATGAATTATCTTCGCCTGATGGCCGGGAACGTCTGGCTGAAGCGCGGTCTCGTGCTCCTCATGTTGTTATCGGCCGCGGCAGCACTCGGAACGCAATCCAGAGGCGCATTGCTTGCGCTGGGGGCAATGGGCTTTGTCATGTGGATGCGCTCTGAGCGAAAGCTCATCATGGGTGTCATCGTGGCGCTGGCCGGTATCGGTCTCATCGCGTTCATGCCTTCAGGGTGGGAGGAGCGGATGGGCACGATTGCCGAGTACGATCAGGACGCCTCGGCGATGGGGCGTATCAACGCCTGGTGGCTCGCTTTCAATATCGCCAATGCCCGGTTGACCGGTGCCGGCTACGAAGCCTATACAGGGGAGCTGTTTGCCGCCTTCGCGCCAAACCCCCTCGACATTCACGTCGCCCAT
>JAEUNV010000161.1 GCA_016790385.1 Zoogloea sp. | reverse complement strand
TCCAAGGTGGTTGTTGCCCGGATCGTCGAAGCCGAGAAGCATCCCAATGCAGACAAGCTGCGGGTCTGCAAGGTCGATGCAGGGCTTGAGGATCTGCTGCAGATTGTCTGCGGCGCGCCCAATGCCGCTGCCGGCATGAAGATTCCGTGCGCCTTGGTGGGGGCTGATCTCGCCGGTTTCGCCATCAAGCCGGCCAAGCTGAGGGGCGTCGAGTCTTTTGGCATGCTGTGTTCGGCCAAGGAGCTGGGAATATCCGAGGAGAGCAGCGGCCTCCTGGAGCTGCCGGAAGATGCGCCGATCGGCGCCGATCTGCGTGATTACCTTGCGCTTGACGACACCCTGTTCACCATCAAATTGACGCCCAATCGGGCCGACTGTCTTAGTTTGACGGGCATTGCCCGCGAAGTCGCGGCGCTGACCGGCAGTCCATTGAATCTCCAGGACTGCGCGCCCGTTGCCGCGCAACATGATGCCACGCGCGCCATCGTGCTCGACGCGCCCGACGCCTGCCCGCGTTATTGCGGGCGGATCATCCGCGGGGTTGACGCAAAGGCGCCGACACCGCAATGGATGAAGCAGCGTCTTGCGCGAAGCGGTATTCGCTCCATCAGTGCGCTGGTGGATGTGACCAACTATGTGATGCTGGAGCTTGGTCAGCCGCTGCATGCTTTTGATGAGGCAAGGCTGAATGGTGCGATTCACGTGCGCTTCCCGGTTCAGGGTGAGCAGGTGCTTCTCCTCAATGGACAGACCGTCCTGCCGGCGGCCGACACCCTGCTTATTGCTGACGAGTCCCGTGCCCTGGCGCTGGCAGGTGTGATGGGGGGGGAAGACAGCGGCATCACTCTGGAAACAAAGGATCTTTTCCTGGAAAGCGCGTTCTTTGCGCCTGATGCCATTGCCGGGCGTGCCCGCAGCCATGGTTTTTCCTCGGATGCGTCCTATCGGTTTGAACGGGGTGTGGACTACGCGCTGGCGGGCAAGGCCATCGAACGGGCTACGCGTTTGATTCTCGATATCTGCGGTGGTCAGCCCGGCCCGGTCCGTGAGGCCGTGGAGGCCGACAAACTGCCCGTGCGCAAGCCGATTCGCCTTCGGGCCGCGAGGGTGCGCCGGGTTCTGGGTATTGCCCTCAGCGCAGATACGGTTGCCGAGATGTTCCGCCGCCTCAGTCTGGAGCTGACGCGTGACGGGGATGATTTCCTCGTGACACCGCCGTCCTATCGATTCGACCTGGAGATCGAGGAGGATCTGATCGAGGAGATCGCCCGTCTGCACGGTTACGACAACATTCCCGTCCTTGCTCCGCGCGGGCCGATCAGCATGTTGCCGCGGCCTGAGGCAAGGCGCGACGCTATGTCGATCCGCCGTCTGGTGGCCGGTCGCGAATACCAGGAGGTCATCAACTTCGCGTTCGTGGAAGAGGCCTGGGAGGCGGATTTTGCAGGTAATTCCGATCCGGTTCGCCTTGCCAACCCCATCGCCAGCCAGATGAGCGTGATGCGCTCAACCTTGCTGGGCGGGCTTGTCGCCAACCTTGCCACCAATCGCAAGCGGCAGACAAGCCGCGTGCGGGTCTTCGAGATCGGACGCTGCTTTGCCCGTGATCCCGCCGGCCAGCCCGTGGATGGCTTCAATCAGCCCATCCGCCTCGCTGCGCTTGCAGGTGGTCTGGTTCGTCCTGAGCAATGGGGTGAAGCCGGTCGAAACGTGGACTTCTTCGATATCAAGGCGGATCTCGAGGCGCTGCTCCTGCCTCGCGTTGCCGAGTTCGAGCGGGCGGCCCATCCGGCGCTACACCCTGGTCGTTCTGCCCGAGTGATGCTTGATGGCAGGTCCATCGGATTCATCGGCGAGCTTCATCCGGTGTGGGTCCAGCGCTATGAGCTGGGCACAGCACCGGTGGTCTTCGAGATCGAGCTGGATTCCCTTCTCGATACCGTCACGCCCACGTACCGGGAGGTTTCCCGTTTCCCTGCGGTGACCCGCGATCTGGCACTCGTGGTGGATCAGGGCATGGCTGCGGCGTCCTTGCTGAAGGCACTTTGGTCTGCCGCTCCGCCCATCGTTCAACATATCGAGCTGTTCGATCA
>JAEUNV010000154.1 GCA_016790385.1 Zoogloea sp. | reverse complement strand
CGGACACGGGCAAAGGCATCCCTGCCACGGATCTGCAGCGGGTGTTCGAACCCTTCTACACCACCAAACCCGTGGGCCAGGGCACCGGCCTGGGCCTGTCCCTCTCCTGGGGCATCGTCGAACGCCACCACGGTCGCATCGAGGTGAGCAGCGAAGTGGGCCAGGGCACCACGTTCACCGTCACTCTGCCCATCGAACCGCCGCCCGAGGCCACCGAAGCCTGACGGGGTGTGGCTTCAGTGGCCTCCCCAGGGCATCACCGGCACCGTGGAAATACTATTGGCGGGGGCGCCGTCGATCAGCTTGCGGCTGATGGCAACATAAACGAGGGTGTTGTTGGCCTTGTCCCACATGCGCACGACGCGGGTCTCTTTGAAGACCAGGGACGTGTCTTCCGAGAACACCACCTCGCTCTCAGGCAGCCTGGCCGGTGCGGCGATGGGCCCGGTCTGGCGACATGCCAGGGAGAACTGGGAGGGGTCCTGGGCCAGGCCCAGGCTTCCCGACACCCCGCCGGTGCGGGCCTGGCTGACGTGGCAGGTGACTCCGGGCACCTTGGCGTCCTTGAAGGCTTCCACGCAAACCTTGTGATTGGCGCCGATCAGCTTCCACGTGGTGGTGACGCATCCGATTTCGTCGGACAGGGCAGGGGCGGACAGGGCCAGACCGGTCAGCAGGGTAAGTAGAGTCGGGATCTTCATGGGCAGGGCTTCCTTTTGCGGGCGGCATGACAAACGGCCGCCTGTGCTGACAGAATGGTCGGCGCGCCATTAAGCGGCGCCCGTTCGCAAATCACTGTAACCCAAAGCCATGGCCCTTGTTCATCCTGCTGGCTGGCGCGAGCTGAAGGCAATCGGCGCGGCCCTGCGCGAGATCGAAACCCTCGCCCTCCTCGCGGATGGGCTGGACGACAGCTACACCGTGTACCACGGTGTGCACTGGACGCGGATCGCCCAGGCCGATCACGCCCTGGTGGGCGAGATCGACTTCGCCGTGGTGGGGCCCACCGGCAAGGTGCTGTTGATCGAGCAGAAATCCGGCTTTCTGGCGGAGACGCCGGAAGGGCTGGTGAAGCGCTATGCCGACCGCGACAAGAGCGTTCCCGTGCAGTTGGCGCGCAACGTGGACGCCCTGACCCGCCGCCTGAGGAGCGCCTGTGGCGGCGAGGCGGTGCCGGTGGAGGCTCTGCTTTACTGCCCCGACTACCGGGTGAAGCAGGCCGGCACCGCAGGCATCGACCCGGCCCGCATCGTCGATGCCACCAAGCGCGATTTCCTGGTGCCCATCATCCGCGCCATCCTGCCCGACCACGGCGAGGCCGTGCCGGACAGGGCTCGTGTCCATCGATTCCTGGGTGAGGTGCTGCAACTGGTGCCGGAGGTGCATGCGGTCGTTGACGATGCCCATGCCATGTACACGCGCCTCTCTGGTGGCCTCGCTGAATGGGCGCGGCGCATCGAGTGCACGCCCTTTCGCATCCGTGTGATCGGCACGGCAGGCTCGGGCAAGACTCAACTGGCGATGGCCGCCTACCGGGACGCCCTGGCGGCAGGGCGGCGGCCCCTATACGTGTGCTACAACCGGCCGCTGGCCGACCACATCGCGCTGATTGCCCCACCCGGAGGCGAAGTGGCCACCTACCACCAGTTCGCCGACCGGCTCAGCCGCGCCTTTGGGCAGGTGCCCGATTTCAGCCAGCCCGGCGTGTTCGACCGCCTGGAGGCCTTTCTGGATGGGTATGCGCCCTCGGCCACCGACCGCTTTAACGAGATCATCATTGATGAGGGACAGGACTTCCAGGCCGGCTGGGCTGACAATCTCCTGCGCTTCCTGCGCACCGATGGTCGCGCCTGGTGGCTGGAAGACCCCCTGCAGAACCTCTACGGCCGTCCCGAAACCGCCCTGCCGGGCTGGGTGACCCTGCGCTCCGACACCAACTACCGCAGCCCGCGGGACATCCTCGCCACCTTCCGCCTGCTCCTGCCCCTGGCCGAGCCGGTGGTGGCCGGCAGCCCCCTCACCGGCCCCGAAGTGGACATCCTTACCTACGCCACTCCGGACGAACTGGTAAGCCGTTCGGTGGCTGCCATCACCAAGGCCATCGGGCTGGGGTTCAAGCGCAGTCATATTGCCCTGATCAGCTACCGGGGGCGCGAGCATTCCGCCCTCAGCCCCCTGACCCGACTCGGGCCTTACAGCCTCCGCGCGCCCACCGGCCACTACGACCTGCTGGGCAATCCGATACTGACCGAGGGCGACATCCTCATCGACTCGGTGCTGCGCTTCAAGGGCAGGGCGGCGCCCTGCGTGATCTTCACCGAGATCGATTTCGACATGCTCGACGACAAGGCCATGCGCCGACTCTTCGTAGGGGCCACCCGGGCGACCATGAAACTCACCCTGGTGGTTTCGGAAGCCTCAGCGGCGGTGCTGAAAGCACGCCTCGCCCAGGGCTGACACCGGGCAGCTCAGTCGCGCTCAGGCCGGGGGCTGGGCGATGAAGTCCAGCACATCCTGGATGAAGCGGGCGCGTTCCCACAGGTGAGGTGCGTGATCGACCCCTTCATAGACCTGCAACAAGGCATTGGGAATGCTGTCGCGCACATATTCAGCGGTGCCGGTGGAGTAGAAATTGCTGGCCCCACCGTACACCAGCAGCGCGGGGATGGCGATGGTCTTCAGTACATCCCGGTAGTCGGCCGCCGTGAGGCTGGCCCAGCAGTCGATCAGAGGCCGTGGGTCCAGGGCACGCAGGCGCTGGCGGGCGGTCTCGATGCCGCTTCCGTTTTCCAGGTATTTGGTGCGGGAGCGCTCATTGTGGCCGAAGGCCGCCAGACGCAGGACGCTTTCGGCGAAGTCACTCTCCAGCTCGCGCATGAACTGCGCATTGCGACGATGATCGAAATCGCCGTAGATCCCCCGTTGCCACCCGGCATCGGTAAGCAGCTTGGGCGATTGGTCAATGAAGACCACCCGGGACAGACCGGCGCAGCCGAAGTCACGGAGATACTGCCACAGGGTCAGGGCGCCCATGGAGTGCCCCACCACCACCGCCTGTTCGAGACCGTAGTGTTCCAGCAAGGTGTGGAGATCTCGCGCCATGCGCTCCACCGTCGGCACGCTGGCGGACCTGAGCCCATGGCCGCCATGGCCGCGGGCGTCCCAGCGAAAGACCCGGTGGCAGGCCTCGAATGCTTCAAGGAAAGGGTTCCAGTCCCGGTGGGTGGAAGTCCAGCCATGGAGCAGCACCAGCGGAGTTCCACGGCCGGAGATCTTGAGATGGATTCGTTCGCCGTCGTCGGCGGAAAAAAAGTCCATGGCACAGGGGTTTGGAAAAAGGGAACCCCGAGTATATGACGTGCACGGAAGTCAGTCGCGTCGGGATGCATCGAAAGCCGGCGCTTCGCGCTCGCCCCGGCGTGTATCCATACCCTTCAGCGATTGAACCAGCGCAGCACTGTGCCCCAGTCGTGGAGATCGAGGCGCGTCGCCTCGCCACAGGCAAAATCCAGACCCAGCCAGTGCTCAGGTGGCAGCCCCAGCAATCGGCCGGCCAGGGCACGCAGGGGGCCGCCATGGGCAACCACCACCGCAGCCGGCGGGTTGGCTTGGCGCAGACACGCCAGGAAATCGAGGGCGCGGGCAGCCATCTGGCGGGGTGACTCCCCCCCCGGCGGAGCAAAATCGAGGGGCGCGGCCGACCAGGCATCCAGCGCGACCTGCCCGATCTCGTCGAAACTGCGGCCCTCCCACTCGCCGAAGTGGATTTCCATCAGACGTGGATCCACCTCGGGACTGCCCAGGGCCTCGGCCAGCAGGCGAGCCCGGCGCAGGGGGCTGGCATAGAGGGCATAGGTATCGGGCAGCAGCGGACGCAGACGCTCGGCTACGCTCTGCGGCGATTCCGCGAGTCCAAGGTCGAGCTGGCCATAGCAGGTTCCGGGCGCTACCTCGGGCCGAGGATGGCGGATCAGGTAAAGTTCCATGCGCCCAGGAGTCCCAGGTAGATGATCAATTCCGCAACCTGCTGGGTGGCGCCCAGGCAGTCACCGGTATAGCCCCCCAGCCGGAGGGCAAAGGTGCGCATTGCCAGCACCCCGACCACCGCGGCAAGCACCAGCACCAGGAAGGCTTCGACGGGATTGAGCAGCAGCAAGGGCAGGATGCCTCCCAGGGTCGCGATACCCAGCTCGGCCAAAGTCGGCCGGCGGGCAACGGTGGCGGACTTGGCACTGTCGTCGGACCGTGCGTAATCGAGAACGGCCATCAGACTCACCGCCGTAAGCCGCGACAGGGGATGTGCCACCAACAGGGCGGCGATCACGGGATAGTCCTGCTCAGCGCCCAGATCGACCAGCGCGAGGTACTTGGCGAGGAGCATCAGGACCAGGCCGATGGTGCCATAGCTGCCGATCCGCGAATCCTTCATGATCGCCAGGATCTGCGCGCGGTTCCAGCCGCCGCCTAGCCCATCGCAGGTGTCGGCCCAACCGTCCTCGTGGAAGGCGCCGGTGGTCCGGATGCCCGCCGCCATCGCGAGGACGACCGCCAGGTCGACAGGCAGCACCTGCACGGCCAAACCATATACCAGCGCACTGATCAGGCCGACGATCCAGCCGACCCACGGCAGGAATCGAGCCGCCTGACCCAGCTTTTCCGGGGCAAACTCGACCCAACCGGGCACCGGCAAGCGGGTGAAGAAACCGAGGGCGATGAAAAATAGCTCGATCTGGGTGCGGATCATGGATGGCCGATCGGGTTCAGGCCTGACCGCTTACACCGGCAGAGTCGAAGCTCGCCATCTCGTTGAGGAAGTTCACCGCCGCCTGTACCAGCGGGTACACCAGCGCGGCGCCTGTACCTTCCCCCAGCCGCAGATCAAGCTGGACCAGGGGCTCGGTGTTGAAATGGGCGAGTTGCACGGCGTGGCCGGGCTCCTGGGAGCGGTGGGCGAACACGCAGTAGTCGAGGATCGCCGGGCACAGGCTGTGGGCCACCAGCAGGGCGCTGGTAACAATGAAACCGTCAATCAGCAGGATCATGCCCGCTTCGGCAGCACCAAGCATGGCCCCGGCCATCATGGCGATCTCGAAACCCCCATACTGGGCAAGGGCTTCCAGCGGATCGGCCACCCTCCCGCCACGGGCCACGGCCTGGGCGAGGAGCCGGCGTTTGCGGGCCAGACCAGCGTCGTCCAGCCCTGTGCCGCGGCCAACCACGATGTCAAGCTCGGCACAGGTCAGGCAGTGGGTCAGCAGTGACGCCGAAGCGGTGTTGCCGATACCCATCTCGCCAAAACCCACCACGTTGCAGCCCTGTTCGGCCAGCTCGCGGGCCAGCTCGCGCCCTCGGGCCATGGCTGCATCCCGACGGGTCGCGTCCATGGCTGGCATTTCCAGATAGTTGGCGGTTCCCGGGGCCACTTTGGCGTCGATCAGCCCGGGGCGCTTGCCGAAATCCCGTGCCACCCCCGCGTCCACCACCGACAGGGCCATGCCTGCCTGACGGGCAAAGACATTGATCGCTGCCCCGCCGGCGAGAAAGTTCTCGACCATCTGCCAGGTCACGTCCTGGGGATAGGCCGAGACACCGGCACGCGCCGCGCCGTGATCACCGGCAAAGACGAGCATGTGCGGCCTGCGCAGCTCGGGGGAGAGGGACTGCTGGATCAGGCCGATCTGCTGGGCCAGCGCCTCAAGTCGCCCAAGTGCCCCGAGAGGCTTGGTCTTGGCATCGATGCGCTGCTGGAGAGCGGCCGCAAGGGCACGATCGGGACGGGCAATGGAGATGTTCATGGGGCGCATCGGCAGGCAGGGTCAAGGCCGCGGATGCTAGGACGGAGTACGGTTAATTACAAGCGCGGCTTCGCCCCACGTACCGGCAGCTTGTCGGCACGGCAAGAAAACTCAGCTGCACAGGCCACGGCGATCATTACCGCGCACCTGAAAGACGACTCGCCGGCTGTTGCGCACCTGGCTTTCCCAGGCGCGTTTGAGCACGAATCGCAGTTCGTAGTCACCCGGCGCTTCACCCACCACCAGGAAAACCTGACTGCCACGGCGGCGGGCACCCTGTTGATCGACGGTTTGCTCAAGGGTGACGCGAAGCGGGCTGGCGGACGAATCCACATACCAAGTGGCGCCGCTACCAGGCTGCGAGGGCAGGGCAATCCGGCAAGGCTGGCCTACGCCGCCGGCAAGATGCTGGGTATCCATGGTATCGACGCCTCCCGCTGTAAATTTTTGTAATGGCTTTGATGGTGCACTGCCCAAGGGGCGTTCGCAGTGAGCTGGCACACCTTCTGGATGTGACTTATTTCCACCCCCTGCCATCAACATGCCAATCAACTATTTACAACGCGAGTGCGGCGAAGCATCACCCCTTCAGCCTCAAGGGCAGGCCGGCGGCAACGAGTGTCACACCATCGCACAGGGCCGCCACCGCCTGGTTGAGACGGCCAGCCTCATCCCGGAAGAGCCGGCCGAGGGGTGTTTCGGGAACCAGGCCAAGACCAACCTCATTGGCCACGAATAGAACCTTGCCCGGCAGTGTCGGAATCAATCCAAGCAAGGCCGCGCGTTCCGTAGTCAGGGCCGGAAGCTGCTCTGCATCGGCGCCGGGCGGCAGGTTTTCAGCACCCGCGAGCAGATTCGCCAGCCACAGGGTCAGGCAGTCGACCACCACGCACCGCCCCTCGGCGGCTTCGGCCGTCAGCGCCGCCGCCAGCCCCCGCGGTGCTTCCACCACCTTCCAGCCGGCAGGCCGATCAGCCTGATGGCGGGCGATGCGCAGGCGCATCTCTTCGTCGAGTGCTTCGGCCGTGACAATCACATGCACCGACAGACCACTTTCGACAGCACGTTGTTCGGCATGGCGGCTCTTGCCCGAACGGGCGCCGCCGATTATCAATTCGCAGGGCATAAGGACGCTTGAATCGTTCCGTGAACGGAGGTCAATTTCAGGAAGTATCTGATTTAGGTGGTATTATGTCAGGCTGTCCGGTGCATCAAGCACTTTACCGGGCAAAAGTGTTCCAGGTGCTCCACAGGTCGTCCAGACCCGGAGTTAAACGGGAAACAGGTGCGCGTGCTTCTCGCCGAAGCCGCAATGCCTGTGCTGCCCCCGCAACGGTAAGCAAGCGCAAAGTGTGTCACACCGCCACTGGGCCACTGGCCTGGGAAGGCGATACACCACGTCCGGCTCGGCATCATTGCTGCCCTGCCGGCCCCGCCTGCGAGCCCGGATACCGGCCTTGATCACATGAAGCGGCAGTGCCACGGGGTGGTGGCGACGAGCGCGGTCATGGATCTTTCCGGACTCTCTCTGCAAAACCTCCCTCGGCGCCGCCATGCGCAATCCACCCGGCGGCGGGGACGCGGCCGGGCAAGGGAGAAACCATAAAATGATCATCCGCCTTTCCGCTGCCGCCATCGCGGTCGCTTCCGCTTTTTCTACCCCAGCACTGGCCGCCGGGACCGATCAACCCACCGTGACCGTGACCGCCACCCGTCAGGCCCAGCGCGCCGACGAGGCCATCGCCGACACCACGGTGATCGACCGCGAGAGTATCGAACGGGCCGGCCCGAGCTTCTCGCTGCCCGAACTGCTGGCCCGCCAGCCCGGCATCCAGATGAGTTCCAACGGCGGCCCGGGCAAGGCCACCGACATCTCCATCCGCGGCACCAACTCCAAGCACACCCTGTTCCTCGTGGACGGCATGCGCCTGGGCTCCGCCACCCTGGGCACGGCCGCCTGGCAGGACATTCCCCTGTCCCAGATCGAACGCATCGAGATCGTCCGCGGCCCCGCCTCGGCCTTGTATGGTGCCGACGCCATCGGCGGTGTGATACAGGTCATCACCAAAAAAGGCCGCGGCGAACCGAAGATCAATGCCTTCGTGGGCGCCGGCAGCTACGGCACCCGTGAAGTCTCCGCCGGCGTGGCGGGCGGCACCGAGCAGATATCCTATTCGGCACGCGGCGGCTATTCCCAGACGGACAGCTTCAGCGCCCAGAACCGCAAGCTGTCCACCTACAACCCCGACAACGACCTGTACCGCAACGGCAATTTCTCGGGCAACTTCGCCTGGCGCCCTGCCGCTGGTCACGAACTGGGCGGCTCGGTGCTCTATGCCGAAAGCCGCTCCATGTACGACTCGGGCCGGACCTACAACAACTACAACAACGCCGCCCAGAGCGCCTGGAACCTCTACAGTCGCAACCGGTTCACCGACATCTGGACCAGCACCGTGCGCTTCGGCCAGTCCATCGACGATTACGAGAACTTCGCCTCCTACGCTCCCAACGGCGCCACCATCAAGACCACCCAGAACCAGTTCATGTGGCAGCACGATGTGCGCCTGCCGGTGGGCAGCCTGCTTGCCGCCTACGAAAACCTGCACCAAAAGGCCACCAACGAAGGCACCTTCGATGTCAGCCGCTCGGTCAATTCCTTCCTGCTCGGCTGGACGGCGAGCATCGACGCCCACCGCCTGCAGCTCAACGCCCGCCACGACGACAACTCCCAGTACGGCGGCAAGACCACAGGCTACGCCGGCTACGGCTACCAGATCCTGCCAACCCTGCGCGTCCAGGGCAGCATCGGCTCGGCCTTCCGGGCGCCGACCTTCAACGAGCTGTACTACCCGGGCTTCGGCAACCCCGAGCTGAAGCCCGAGAATGCCTACAACAAGGAAATCGGCCTGCTGTGGGAAAAGGGCAGCCACAACCTGAGCGCCACCTATTACCGCAACCGCATCAGCAACCTGATCGCCAACGACCAGAACTTCATCCCCCGCAACGTGGCCAATGCCAAGCTCGAGGGCATCACCCTGGGTTACGGTGGACAACTGGCCGGCTTTGATCTGAGCGCCAGCGTGGACTTCCTCGACCCGAAGGACGCCGACACGGACAAGCGCCTGCAACGCCGCGCCAACAAGTTCGCCAACCTTTCCATCAGCCGGCGCATCCAGGCGCTCACCATGGGTGTCGAGTGGCGCGGCTCCGGCGACCGCTACGACCGGGCCAACGAGATCCGTCCGCTGGGCGGCTATGGCGTACTCAACGCCTATGCCAAGTACGCCCTCACCCACGAATGGGCCGTTGAAGGGCGGATGAACAACCTGCTCGACAAGCAATACGAGACCGCTTACGGCTACAACACCCCCGGCGCCAACGTCTTCGTCGGCGTACGCTACGCTCCGAAGTAAGACATGAGCGGAGGGACCATGGCCCAGGAGCAGGCCGCAAGCTGCAACACCGGCATGCTGTCGTTGCGCCGCCGCGCCGCGGCAGTGCTCGCCGGCCTGGTGCTGGCGGCGCTCGCGGCCTTTGTCTGGTCCCTCTCGGCCGGCGCCCTGCCGGTCTCCTTCGACGACCTCCTGACCGCCCTCTCCGGCACCGAAGGCGGCATGGAGGCCGACATCATCCGCAGCCTGCGCCTGCCGCGGGCCGTGGCCGCCTTTGCCTGCGGTGGCCTGCTGGCCCTGGCCGGTGCGCTGATGCAGGTGCTGCTGCGCAACCCCCTGGCCGATCCTTACGTGCTGGGGATCTCCGGCGGGGCTGCCGTCGGTGCGCTGGGTGCCATCCTGGCCGGAGCCGTGGCCGGCTGGATCGACGCGGGAGCCTTCATCGGCGCCCTCGGCGCCACCCTGCTGGTCTTCGGGCTGGCCCACGGAGACGGGTCCTGGACCCAGACCCGTCTCCTCCTCACCGGCGTCATCGTCGCCGCCGGCTGCGGCGCGGCGGTGGCCCTGATGCTCAGTCTGGCCCCGGAGGGGCGGGTCAAGGGCATGCTGTTCTGGCTGATGGGTGACGCCAGCGGCGCCACCCGGCCGTGGCCGGCCCTGGCCTTGCTGGCCGTCGGACTTGCGGCGGCCCTGCCCTTCGCCCGCGAACTCAACCTGCTGACCCGTGGCGAAGTCACCGCCCGCGCCCTCGGCGTGCGGGTCGGGCGCCTGCGCGGGCTGGTCTACGGTCTGGGCTCCCTGCTCACTGCCGTAGCGGTCACCACCGTCGGCTCGGTAGGCTTCATCGGCCTGATCGTGCCCCACCTGGTGCGCCTGGCCATCGGCAACGACCAGCGCCTGCTGCTGCCCGCCGCCACCCTGGCCGGCGGTGTGTTGCTGTGCGCCGCCGACACCGCGGCACGCACCGCCGTGGCCCCCATCCAGCTGCCGGTGGGGGTGCTCACCGCCCTGATCGGCGTGCCCGTGTTCCTGTTCCTGCTGGCCCGTCACCCGCGATGAAGATGGATGCCCGCCCCCACGTGCTGGCCGCCGAACGGCTCACCGTCCAGGTGGGGCGCCGGGAGGTGTGTCGCGAGCTGGATTTCACCCTCCAGGCCGGAGACACCCTGGTGATCCTTGGCCGCAACGGCGCCGGCAAGACCACCCTGCTCCATACCCTCGCCGGCCTGCGCGATGCCGCCCGTGGCGCCGTGCTGCTGTCCGGCCAGCCCTACGCCGGCTGGCCCCGGGGCCATGAGGCCTGCCTGCGCGGCCTGCTCGCCCAAAGCCAGCCCGACTTCTTCAGCGCCACCGTGCTGGAAACCGCCCTGGTCGGCCGCCACCCCTACCTGGGCCGCTGGGACTGGGAAGGCCCGGACGACGAAGCGATTGCCCTGGCCGCCCTGACGCAGATGGGCCTGGAAAGCTTTGCCACGCGCCAGGTACCCACCCTTTCCGGCGGCGAGCGCCAGCGCCTGGCCATTGCCACCCTGCTCGTCCAGCAGCCACGCCTGTATCTGCTCGATGAACCCCTGGCCCACCTGGATCTGCACCATCAGGTTGCCGTTCTCGATCATTTTCGCGGCTTGGCCGCCAGTGGTGCGGGAGTGGTGATGGTCCTCCATGACATCAACCTCACCGCCCGCTACGCCAGCCATGTGCTGCTGCTCAACGGTGAGGGCGGCCACGTGATTGGCCCGGCGGCCGAGGTGCTCACCACTGGGCGTCTGTCCGCCGCCTTCGGCCACCCCCTGCGGGCCATCGCCGATGGCGAACACACCCTGTTCGTGCCGGTCTGAACCGGTCACAACCACCCCCGAGAGAAGCCATGAGCGCAACCGACCTGAACGCAACGTCCACCGACGAAGAACGCAACGCCCGCCACAAGGCCCGCATGGAGCGCAAGAAGGCCGTGGTTGACGCGGCCATCGCCGCCGCCACCGACACCCGCGGCCTGCTGCTGGTGAACACCGGCAACGGCAAGGGCAAGTCCAGCGCCGCCTTT
>JAEUNV010000117.1 GCA_016790385.1 Zoogloea sp. | reverse complement strand
CGCAACACACGCTATTGCGTCGCGCAAAAGACTGAAGTTGCTATAGAATAGCAGGTTTGAGACATCCACATTCTTGGCTTCCGAGGACATCATGATCAAGCGTTCCCTGCTGCTTTCGCTGCTTCTGGCCACCGGCGCGGTTCAGGCTCAAGACAAAGCCGCCGCCCAGCCCGATCTGGCCAAGGCGAAACAGACTGCAGAACAGGTTTGCGGCGCCTGCCACGGCGCCGACGGCAACAGTCAGATTCCGGTCAACCCGAAACTCGCGGGCCAGCATGCGGAATACCTCTACAAGCAGCTGAAGAACTTCAAGAGCGAAGGCGGAGCCCCGGCTGAGCGTGCCAACCCCATCATGGGCGGCATGGCTGCTGGCCTTTCCGACGCCGACATGAAGGGCCTGGCCAGCTACTTTGCCGGTCAGACCCTGAAGCCCGAGTCTGCCAAGAACAAGGCCTCCATCGAACTCGGCCAAAAACTCTGGCGCGCCGGCGACCTGAAGCGTGGCATCCCTGCCTGTGCCGCCTGCCATGGCCCTGCCGGTGCCGGCATGCCTGCCCAGTACCCCCGCCTGTCCGGCCAGTTTGCCGACTACACCGAAGCCCAGCTGCGGGCCTTCCGTGCCGGCGAGCGTGCCAACGATCCGGCCAGGATGATGCGCACCATCGCGCTCAAGATGACCGATCCGGAGATCAAGGCCGTGGCCGATTACGCCGCCGGCTTGCGCTGAGTCAAGGCGCCTGTGGGCGCCCGCCAGCTATAAAAAAGGGGTGGTCTAACCACCCCTTTTTCATTGATCGCAGCCCTGTTCCATCGCTCCCCAACGCCTCCGCCGCAACGCCATGCGACACCGCAGCACCCTCCGCGCCGTATATGAGCTACTCAGCTCAATGCGCTTTGCCATCAGCCTGCTGACCCTTCTTGGCGTCGCCTCCATCATCGGAACGGTGGTCAAGCAGAACGAGCCTTACAACAACTATCTCAACCAGTTTGGCCCGTTCTGGTTTCCAGTCTTTGAAAAACTGGGGCTTTATTCGGTCTATAACTCGTTCTGGTTTCTCACCATCCTGGGCTTCCTGGTGTTGTCCACGAGCGCCTGCATCGTGCGTCAGGCGCGGCCGATGCTACGAGACATGAGGGGCTTCCGCGAGCATGCCCGGGAAACCTCCCTGGCGAGTTTTGCCCACAACGCACGCTTTGGGCTCAGCCTGCCTTCAACACAGGCGCAGGAGACTGTTCAGGCCTACCTCGCGGCCGAGGGTTTCTCAACCCGCGTCAATGTGCGCGAGGACGGCATCCTGCTGGCGGCCAAGCAGGGCAGCTGGACTCGCATCGGGTATTTCCTGGCCCACGGGGCCATCGTGCTGATCTGTGTTGGCGGGCTGCTCGACGGTAACCTACCCCTGAAGATCCAGATGGCCCTGGGAGGCAAACAAGTCACCACCGGTAACCAGTTGATCTCCCAGATTCCTGACTCCAGCCGGCTCGGGGCGGACAACCGGAGCTTCCGCGGCAATGTCTTCATCCCCGAAGGAAAGAGCGCCAACACCGCCGTGCTCAATGTGCAGGATGGCATCCTGCTGCAGGATCTGCCTTTCACGGTTTCCCTGCGCAAGTTCCACCTGGAGCATTACGAAAGTGGCATGCCCAAGCGTTTCGCCAGCGACATCATCATCACCGAGAACGCCACGGGGAAGTCCGTGGAGAAGACCATTGAGGTGAACAAGCCCTTGGAGTTCGCCGGAGTGATGATGTATCAGGCCAGCTTCGAGGATGGCGGATCGCGCCTTCGCCTGCTGGGCCATGATCTGCGCCCCGGCAGCACTCTGCGCTCCTTTCCGGCGGAAGCGGTGGTTGGCGAGGCCCTGCCCCTTAAGCCCTCCGGGCTCGA
>JAEUNV010000058.1 GCA_016790385.1 Zoogloea sp. | reverse complement strand
GATACCTTTCTGGCCAACCGCTTCCAGATCAAGCACCGCAATCCGCGCCACAACAGTTCGGCCATGTACGCCCATTTTGCCGGCGCCCGCCGCCATGAGGGCCAGGCCGAAGGCAACATCACCATCTTCTGGTTCGATCACGGCTGGTTCTGGTTCATTCCCCTTTCCGATGGCTTGACCAGCATCGGTGCCACCGTCTGGCCGTATTACATGAAGACCCGGGCCGGGCGGAGCATGTCGACCTTCCTGCTCGACACCATCGCCAGCTGTCCGCCGCTTGCGGAACGCCTCAAGGATGCGGAAATGGTCACCGAGGCGGAGGCCACGGGCAACTTCTCTTATGTGTCGGAGCGCAACCACGGCCCCAACTACCTGATGCTCGGTGATGCCTTTGCCTTCATCGATCCGGTGTTCTCGTCCGGAGTGATGCTGGCCATGAACAGCGGCTTCGCCGGGGCCAAAGCCATTGATACCTGCCTGTCCCGCCCGGCCGAGGCTGCCACGGCACTGGCCGAGTTCGATCGGGTGGTGCGGCATGGGCCGGAGGTGTTCTCCTGGTTCATCTACCGCATCACCAACCCCACCATGCGCAACATCTTCATGGCGCCGCGCAACGTGTTCCGGGTCAAGGAGGCGCTGCTCTCCGTGCTCGCCGGCGACATCTATGGCAGCACCCCGATCTGGCGACCGCTGCGGATCTTCAAGATCATTTACTACCTTTCCTTCCTCGGTAATCTGCGCCAATCCCTAAAGGGCTGGCGCAAGCGCCGGATCAACATCCGGCCGGTGGATGACGCCGGCCTGGGGATTGGTCAGTGATGGGCGTGGGGCATGGGCTGCACCGTTTTCTGTCCGGTGCGGCGCTCGCAGGGGGGGCGCTTGACCCCGCCCTCCTGGGCCTGTCGTGGATAGGGCTGGCCGGGCCGACGGCGCTCCCGCAAAGCCTGCCGTGTCAGCAGCTGCATGCTCCCTGTCTGCTTGGTGAAGCTGTCGAGGCCTGGACAGGGGCTGGCCCGACCCTTGCAGGCTCCCGCCATGGTGTGCGTTACCGGCATGACGGCGGCTTGCTCTTCGGCGTCGTCGAGGTCGCCGAGGACGTTTTCGTACTGGGTGATGACGGCAGCCCGGTGCTGCAACGCGCGGCCCAGCAGGCGTATGAAGCCGTGTTCAGGCTCCTCGGGGAGGAGGGTTATCCCCATCTGTGGCGCATCTGGAACTACCTACCCCATATCAATCGCGAAACCGACGGCCTCGAGCGTTACCGGCAGTTCAATATCGGGCGCCACTGCGCTTTTGAAGCGGCGGGGCGCCTGGTGATGGACAGCATTCCGGCGGCCAGTGCCCTGGGTGTGAGCGATGGCCCGCTCAGCGTGGCCTTCCTCGCCGGGCGCACGCCCACCCGGTCCATCGAGAATCCGCGTCAGCTCAGCGCGTTTCGCTATCCCGCGGATTACGGTCCGTGCAGCCCGACCTTCTCCCGGGCGGCTCTCGGTCGCTACGCCGGGGCGGAGTGGCTGTTTGTGTCGGGGACGGCCAGCATTGTCGGTCACCAGAGCATGCATCCGGGTGACCCGGAGGCCCAGACCCGGGAGCTTCTGGCCAACCTGGATGCGCTTCTGGCCGAAGCCAGCCGCTGTAGTGCTGGCCCGGCCTACCGCCTGCCCGAGCTCAGCGCACGGGTGTATGTGCGTCACCCCGAGCACCTGGCCGCGGTGCAGGCCGAGCTGGCCCGGGGCCTGGGGGGCACGGCGCAACGGGTCTATCTCCAGGCCGACGTGTGTCGTGCCGATTTGCTGGTCGAAGTCGAGGCCCAGGCCTGCCACCTACTGAGTTGAGTTTTTCATGAGATTGTTTTCGTCTGCTTGCATGGTGATGGCATGTGCGGCGCTGCTGGCCAGTGGTGCCGCGGCGGCGGCCGACAAGCCCCTGTGGGAGGTCGGCGCCGGTGTGGGCGTGATGCATCTGCCGTCCTGGCGCGGTGCGGCCGAATCCCGCGAGCTGGTCCTGCCGGTGCCCTATTTCATCTACCACGGGCGTTACCTGCGCGCGGACCGCCAGGGTGTGCGTGGTGTCCTCTTCGATTCCGACCGTGTGGATCTGGGCGTCAGTCTTGGGGCCTCGCCCCCGGTGAGTAAGGACAACAGCACCGCGCGCAGCGGCATGGCCGATCTGGACGCCACCGTCGAGATCGGTCCGCAGCTCGATCTCACCCTCTGGCGCAGCCCCGATCGCGCCCAGCAGCTCAGGCTCATTCTCCCGGTGCGCAGCGCCTTCACCCTGAGCAGCGCTCCCCGCCACGCCGGCTGGGTTTTTTCGCCCGCTTTGAACCTGGATATGGTCGACCTCCCCGGTCTGCCCGGGTGGCGTCTCGGTGTGCGCAGCGGGCCCATTTTTGCAACCCGTCGCCAACATGCCTACTACTACCAGGTCAGCCCCGCCGAGGCCCGCCCGGATCGCCCAGCCTACACGGCCAGCGGCGGTTACAGCGGCACCCAGATGCTGGCCTCCCTGTCGCGGCGCTATCCGCGCCACTGGGTGGGCGCGTTCGTCCGGTATGACATGCTGCAACACGCGGCCTTCGATGACAGCCCCCTGGCGGCCCGCGACCATTACCTGGCTGCGGGTGTCGCCGTGGCGTGGATTTTCGGCGAATCGAGCGAACGGGTGAATGTTGATGACTAACCCGCTGGCCCGGTGTGGCAAGCTGCTCTGGACGGCCTATGAATATGTCGCCATGGTGCTGGGCCTGGGGGCGCTGGCGCTGATCTGCCTGGTGTGGTTGCCGTTTGCACTGGTCTTCAGCGTCCTGCCGCGTCGCATGGGGAGCTTCGTCGGCCGGATGGCCATCATGATCGGCTTCCGTCTGTACCTGCATTTCCTGAGTGTGTTCTGTGCCTGCAGTTTCGACCTGAAGGCGCTGGATGCCCTGCGCCGGGAGTCTTCCCTGGTGGTCGTGGCCAATCACCCGTCGCTCCTTGATGTTGTGCTGATCGTGTCGCGTCTGCCGAATGCGGTGTGCATCATGAAGGCTGCGCTCATGGACAACATCCTCCTCGGCGCGGCGGCCCGTCTGGCCCGTTACATCCATAACGACAAGCCGGTGCGGATGGTCCGGAGGGCGACCCGGGCGCTTCGGGCGGGGGCTCACCTGGTGATATTTCCCGAGGGGTCACGCACCTCGAACTTTCCCTTTGACGGGTGCACCAACGCGGCGGGTCTCATCGCGCGACATGCGCAGACCCCCGTGCAGACCCTGTTCATCGAGTTCAGCTCGCCCTATCTGGGCAAGGCCTGGCCCCTCTTCCGCAAGCCGGAGCTGCCCTTGCGATTCAGCATCCGTCTGGGGCAGCGTTTCGAGGCGCCGACGCGGGTGCTGGCCTTTACCACCGAGCTGGGTGAGTACTACCGCACGAACTTGGCCAATTCCCAGGCCGCCTGTGCCACGCCGCCCCGCACCACCAAAGAAAGCCCTGCATTGTGATGCAAGCCTCGTCATCCCACCTGGTCATGATTCCCAGCTACAACCCCGGCCCGAAGGTCGACGCCACCGTTCGGGAGGCGCGCGCCCACTGGAATCCGGTGTGGGTGGTGATCGACGGCAGCTCCGACGGCAGCCCCGAGCGCCTGCGGGCCATGGCCGCGACTGACCCCGGTCTGCGGGTCATCCAGCTGCCGGAGAACCGGGGCAAGGGCGCCGCAGTCCTGGAAGGGCTGACGGCGGCGGCGGCGGCGGGTTTCACCCACGTGCTGACGATGGATTCCGACGGCCAGCATCCGGCGCACTGCATTCCCGAGTTCATGCAGGCTTCGGCCCGCAATCCAGGGTGCATGGTGCTGGGCAAACCGGTGTTCGATGCGGCGGCGCCGCAGTTGCGGGTAAAAGGGCGGGAGATCTCCAACTGGTGGGCCAATCTGGAAACCCTGTGGATGGGCATTGGTGATTCCCTGTTCGGCTTCCGGGTCTATCCCATCGCGCCACTCGAGGGGATCATGCGCAGCCAGCGCTGGATGCGGCGCTTCGACTTCGACCCCGAGGCGGTGGTGCGCCTCGCCTGGGCGGGGGTGCGCCCGATCAACCTGCCCGCCCCGGTGCGCTACTTCCGCAGCGACGAGGGCGGGGTGTCCCACTTCCGCTATTTCCGTGACAACCGCCTGCTCACCTGG
>JAEUNV010000040.1 GCA_016790385.1 Zoogloea sp. | reverse complement strand
TGGCTGCGCGAAACCGTTCGCTGGGCCTGGAGTGTCAAGATCTCCCTGCACCTGGAACTGGAACTGCTTGGCCAGCTGCGTGAGCAGGCGGAGGAAGAGGCCATCCGCGTCTTCGGCCGCAATCTGAAAGACCTTCTCCTTGCCGCCCCCGCCGGCCCCCGCGCCACCCTCGGCCTCGACCCCGGCCTGCGCACCGGCGTCAAGGTGGCGGTGGTGGACCAGACCGGCAAGCTCGTCGACACCGGGGTGATCTACCCCCACGAGCCCCGCCGCGACTGGGACGGCAGCCTGCACACCCTGGCCAGGATGTGCGAAAAGCACGGCGTGAGCTTGATCGCCATCGGCAACGGCACGGCCAGCCGGGAAACCGACAAGCTCGCCGCCGACCTGATCAAGCTGCGCCCCGAACTGCACATGACCAAGATCGTCGTCTCCGAGGCCGGCGCCTCGGTGTACTCGGCCTCGGAGCTCGCTGCCAAGGAGTTCCCGGATCTGGACGTGAGCCTGCGGGGTGCGGTGTCCATCGCCCGCCGCCTCCAGGACCCCTTGGCCGAGCTGGTCAAGATCGATCCCAAATCCATCGGCGTTGGCCAGTACCAGCACGACGTCAACCAGACCCGTCTGGCCCGCACCCTGGACGCCGTGGTGGAGGACTGCGTGAACGCCGTCGGCGTGGATGTGAACATGGCCTCCGCCGCCCTGCTCACCCGCATCTCCGGCCTCAACCCCACCCTGGCCGCCAATATCGTCGCCCACCGGGACGCCAACGGCCCCTTCCCGAGCCGCAACGCGCTGCTCGACGTCCCCCGCCTCGGCCCCAAGACCTTCGAACAGGCCGCCGGCTTCCTGCGCATCAGCAACGGCAACAACCCCCTGGACGCCTCCGCGGTACACCCGGAAGCCTATCCGCTGGTGGAGCGCATCCTCGCCGACATCCGCAAGGGCGTCGGCGAGTTGATGGGCGATTCGCGCACCATCGGCCAGCTCAAGGCCGAGCGCTACACCGATGAGCGCTTCGGCCTGCCCACCGTGCAGGACATCCTCAAGGAACTCGACAAGCCCGGCCGCGACCCGCGCCCCGAGTTCAAGACGGCCAGCTTCAAGGATGGCGTCGAAGAGCTGAAGGATCTGGAGGTGGGCATGATCCTCGAGGGCGTGGTCACCAACGTCACCAATTTCGGCGCCTTCGTGGACATCGGCGTGCACCAGGATGGGCTAGTACACGTCTCTGCCCTGGCCGACCGCTTCGTGAAAGACCCGCACAGCGTCGTGAAGGCCGGCCAGGTGGTGAAAGTGAAGGTCATCGAAGTGGACCTGCCGCGCAAGCGCATCGCCCTGACCATGCGCATGGGCGACCAGCCCCAGGCGGGCAGCAGAACGGCCGGGGATAGGCGCGATCCGCCGCGGGGCAACGCCCGGCCGGCCGCCAGGCCGGACCGGGAGCCCGCCATGGCCGGCTCCCTGGCGTCGGCTTTCGCCAAGGCCTTGAAAAAATAAGCCCGGGCGCATCCATGGGCGGCTAAAATCCGCCCCATCCTCTTGATTTTCCAGCGACGCCCCCCGGGGCGTCGCGCCGCTTCCAGCCCCATGACCACCCTCTACGGCATCAAGAACTGCGACACCATGAAGAAGGCCTTTGCCTGGCTCGACGAACATGGCGTGGCCTATACCTTCCACGACTACAAGAAGTCCGGCATCGATTCCGCCCGCCTGCACGCCTGGAGCAAGGCCATCGGCTGGAAGAGCCTGATCAACACCCGCGGGACCACCTGGCGCAAGCTGCCAGCCGAGCGCCAGGCCATCGACACCCAGAGCGCCGCCGTGCAGTTGATGCAGGAATTTCCCAGCCTGATCCGTCGGCCGGTCATCGAAACCGACAGCGGACAACTGCTGGTCGGCCTCGACACTGCCCTCTACACCAGTTTTCTCAGCCCCGCGGGGACGACCGAATGAGCACTTCCACCCTCCAGCGCTTCCTGCTCGAAGACCTCGACATCCGTGGCGCAATTGTGCAACTCGATGATGTCTGGCAGGCGCTGCTCACCGGTCGCAGCTACGCGCCCGCCGTTCGCGACCTGCTTGGCGCCATGAGCGCCGTGGCCTGCGTCATCGGCGGCAACCTCAAGCAGGCCGGCCGCCTCACCATCCAGCTCCAGGGCCACGGCCCGGTCAGCCTGCTGGTGGTGGACATCAACGAGTCCCTCAACCTGCGCGGCTATGCCAAAGCCAGCGAGGATGCGGCAGGCAAGGCCGGCATCAGCGAGCTGGTGGGTGACGGCCAGCTCCTGCTGACCCTGGACATGCCCGGCCTGCGCCACCCCTACCAGAGTTATGTCCCCATCGAGGGCAACTCCGTCGCCGAGATCTTCGAGCACTACCTCACCCAGTCCGAACAGCAGCCGGCCGCCCTGCACACCGCGGCATCGTCCCGCGGCGCCGCCTGCCT
>JAEUNV010000683.1 GCA_016790385.1 Zoogloea sp. | reverse complement strand
GCCGACCGCTGCGCGCTTCCTGTGGCCCAGGCGTGCTCGCGCGAAGCGGGTGGAGTGGGTGGGCGCCGCGGCTGGCGCTGCGGATCGACTGCTTGTCGAGCACGATGCCTATCGCCATCTGCCCGGCAAGCCGGTGCATCGCCGGTGCTGGCAGATGGACGCCCGGGGGGCCTGCCTCACGGTGCGGGACGAACTGCTCACGAGCGCGCTTCAGACGGTCAGTCTGTATTGGCATTTCAGCGAGGACTGCAACGTGACCTGCACGCCGGATGGCCTGATTGTGTCAAGCGGGCCAATACGCCTGGGCATGGCGCTGCCGGAGGGGGGCGATGTGAGCGTGCTGCACGGTTCGGAGCAGCCGCTGGCCGGGTGGGTGTCGCGCGCCTACGACGTGCGTGAACCCAGTACCACGGTGGTGTGGCGGGGCAGCGTGATGGACGGGGAGGTTCTGGAAACGGTGTTCCGCCGCCTTTGAGGCGCGGCGGGTCAGCCCTGATCGGGAAAGAACAGGGCGATCACGGCCGTGCTTTCTGTCTGGGCCGCGCCGCGAATGCTTGCCAGGCGGGCGGCGTCGATCTCGAATCGCGCATGGGTCATGGGGTCGATGAGCGCCAGGGCGGTTTCGTCAGGATCACCGGGCGTGGTGTCATCCTCGGTGGCGAGGATCTGATTGGCGATGTTGAGGAGGGCCGCCTCGGTGGCGTGGGGCCCGCCCATGGCGGGGTTGAGCTGGGCGCCGATGGCGGTGGCGAAGCTCGACGGAAGATGCCAGGCCGTGGCCAGGGCCGCGCCCACTTCGGCAAAGTTGCAGCCAACGATGTTGTCTTCGATCTGGTGGATGGGTGCCTGACTGCGGCGCGATTCGCTCAGGGCCGCATCGGCGGCTTCGGGTACCGCCTGGAACATCACCAGGTGCCCGATGTCGGCAAGCAGGCCTTCAACAAACATGCGCTCGGGGTCGCCGACGCCCAGTTCGCGGGCGGCCGCCCGGGCGGCGAGCCCACGGAACACGCAATCCTTCCAGAAGCGGGCCATGTGCATGCGCGCGGGGCGGATGCCGGAGAACGCGCCAATCACCGAGGTGCTGAGGACGAGGTCATGGACCTGCTGCATGCCCATCAGGTTGACGGCCCGGGTGACGGTCTCGACCTTGCCCGGAAAGCCGTACAGGACGCTGTTGACCGCGCGCAGCACCCGGGCGGTGATGCCTGCGTCGCTGGCCACCGCATCGGCGAGCTCCTGCACGGAGCTGTCGGGATCGTCGAGCAGGGAGCGGATGCGGTGATAGACGGCGGGGAGGCTGGCGAGCTTTTCGACGCAGGCGACGAGTTCTTGGGGTGTGCTCATGGGACGCGATGATTGGCGGGTGACAAGCGGGTTTACGGCAGGGCGGAGGCCGTCTTGAGCCAGGCCAGGCGTGCGCTTCGCACGGCCGGCCCGTGACAAAAATCCCGGATTTTTCATGCACCTGCGTGGCTTTCGGCAATTGAGCACGGCGCTGCGCGGATAGGAGAAGAGCTGAGCGCGCCGCCTTGCTATGCTCGATTCCGACGATCCCGGTACGGTTTGGCCGGCGTGGATCGGTGATCTTGGAGAACGGGTTTTTCGATGAAGCTATTGAGCTGGAACATTCAGTGGGGCCGTGGTGCGGACGGCGTGGTGGACTTGCAGCGCACGATTGCGGCGATCCGGACCTTGGGCGAGTTCGACGTGCTGTGCCTGCAGGAGGTGTCCGTGGGGTTTGCCGGCCTCCATGACGATAGGCGCCCGGTTGATGAGGTGGCGGTGCTGGCGGCGGCCTTTCCGGGCTACAGCGCCCACTTTGCGGCCGGGGTGGATGTGCCTGACGGGGCCGGAGGGCGGAGCCGCTTTGGCAACCTGACCTTGTCGCGCCTGCCGGTTGGCCAGGTGTTTCGCCACAGCCTGCCGCGCCCGCCGGAAGAAGGCGTGCCGAGCATGCCCCGGGTGTGCCTGGAGATTGTGGTGGAGACGCCCGCCGGCGCCCTGCGCGTGCTCAACACCCATCTGGAGTACTACTCGCGAATCCAGCGCGTAACCCAGATCGCGGCCCTGCACACCTTGCAGTGCGACGCGGTGCGTCTGGCCGAGATGGGGGGGCCGGCGGGCAGGGATTCGGCACCCGATTCGCCGTTTGCGGCATTGCCTCGCCCGGCCTCGGCGCTGATATGCGGGGATTTCAACTGTGAGCCCGGCAGCCCGGAGTTCTATCGCATGACCGCGCCCATCAGCGCCGACGTATCGGGCTGGGAGGATGCGTGGCGTGCCTGCTATGGCGACATTCCGCACCTCAACACGGTGGGGCTGAATGGGGCCGAGTGGCCCGACCGGGCCTACTGCTGCGACTATTTCTTCGTCAGCGCCGATCTGGTGGATCGGGTGGAGGCGGTATCGGTTGATCAGGCCACGGCCGCCTCGGATCATCAACCGGTGATTCTCACCCTGCTGTAAACGCAACAAGGGCCGGGCAACTGCTCCCGGCCCCTGCCTGGTCGCGGCGCTTACAGCCGGACCAGTTCTTCCTGATAACGCTGGGCGTTATTCACATAGCCGTCGGCGCTGGCCTTGAGGCGGCTGATCTCGTGGTCGGTCAGTTCGCGGATGATGCGCCCGGGCGAGCCACACACCAGTGATCGTTCGGGGATCACCTTGCCTTCGGGAATGAGCGAATTGGCACCGATCAGGCAGTGCTTGCCGATCACCGCACGGTTGAGAACAACGGCGTTGATACCGATCAGCGAGCCCTCGCCGATGGTGCAGCCGTGGAGCATGACCTTGTGACCGATGGTGACGTTGGCGCCGATATCGAGGGGCACGCCGTCATCCGTGTGCAGAACAGAGCCGTCCTGCACATTGGTGTTGTCCCCGATGGTGATGGGGTCGTTGTCTCCCCGGAGGATGGCACCAAACCACACGTTTACATTCTTGCCGAGGCGAACGTCACCAATGACGGTCGCGTTGTCGGCAATCCAGACACCCTCCTGTATTTGGGGGGCGCGTTCTCCGAGGCGGTAAATCGGCATGTTATTTTCCTGTTATGGTGGTTCCAGCCGTGCCGCCGAATGGCCGACTGAAGAGCGCGCCATAATAACAGGGTAACGTTCGAGTGCAAGGGGAGCTGGGCTCATTGTGGGTCG
>JAEUNV010000648.1 GCA_016790385.1 Zoogloea sp. | reverse complement strand
GCTCCTTGTCGAGGGTACCGGATGCGGTGTACATCTTTGCTCAGCTTTCTGGTCAGATTTTCCTGGGTGCGACGTGAAGCCACAGGACTCTCAACGGCACCGATAGGCTTCTACGTAACGAAAGAAACAAAAAGTCACAATCAGAGCGATCAGCCGACCATCCCCGCCTGGGCTGACCAGGCGCGCAAGCGCCGAATGAAGGCACTGGCGCCCTCCGCGGGATGACGCTCACCCAAGGGGGTGGTCATGGATTCGGCCAAGCCATCCCGCTCCACCTCTCCCCGCCACACCAGCGGCAGGCCGACATGGCGTGAAGTGAAATCGTCAAGGCTGGCAAACAGTGCCGTGGCATCGGCCCGATCACGGGCACCACTGACCGCAACCTCAAGCGAGCCGGCGCCCGCCGCCGCCAGCCCCTTGATCCACTGGCACGCACCCCGGGCACCGACGCCGCTGGCCTCGACGACCAATAGACGCCTTCCGGCGGCGCGGGCAAAGGGGGTCAGCCGCCGCGCGTCCCCCACTGCATGGATCGCCAGCAAATCGGCACGTCGTTGTAATTCGGTGATACCCGCCTCGAGACGGGCGTGATGGACGTCGTCGAGCAGCGAGACGGCGTGGACGGTCGCCGCAGCCGGAACGACCCAGAGGCCGTCGGCCACTTCACGCATGCTCTCGGTGACATCGCGCGGCCCCTGGAGGGCGCCGAGAAGGTCGCTCGCCTCGGGAATGCCGAACGCGCTCAGCAGGGAGCCTTCATGGGACGCGTGTTCGTCGAGCACCACGACCCGCCGGGCACCTTCGGTCAGTGCCACAAGCGCCTGAAGGGCCAGCGCGCGGGGTGCCCGCCCCGAGGCAAACAGCGCGACGACAGCGGAGGGTGTGCGACGGAACAGACGACGCAGACCAGCGGCTTGATCGGATGCGTGCAGCATCTCAGAGCCCCCTGCGAAGGGCCGACGCCGACGGCTTGGCAGCAGACGCCATCAGCAGGCCGGCTTCGACGGATTCGAGACGAAAGGGCGAGGCGGACGGCAACTCACGGAGCGGATGGGACAGCAAGCCAGCTCGGTCCGGCAGATGCAGATCTTCCGGAACACGCTGACCATTGGCCACATAGAACACCTTGACGTGGTGACGGACGGTCACGTCCAGCACAGGCGCGAGGGACATGGCTTCATCCATTTTGGTCAGGATGACTCCGGCAAGATCATCGCCGGCGTATGCCCGCACCACATCATCGAGGGTGTCGCCGCGGCTGGTGGCATTGAGCAACAGGAGGCGCGAAACCTTGCCGGCGCCCGTGAGCATGGCGGCCTGTTCGGCGACCATCTTGTCGCGCTGACTCATGCCCATGGTGTCGATCAGCACCATATGCTTGTCCCGCAGGCTGGCCAGGGTTTCACGCAGATCGGTGGCGTCGCGCACGACAAACACCGGCACGCCGAGAATGCGCCCATAAATGCGCAACTGCTCGTGGGCACCGATCCGGTAGCCGTCGGTGGTGATCAAGGCCAGCTTGTCGGCACCGTGGCGCACCACGCAGCGGGCCGCCAGCTTGGCAGTGGTAGTGGTCTTGCCCACGCCGGTCGGACCGACAAGGGCGTATACCCCACCCCGATCAATGATGTCAGCGTCACTGGCCATGGCGCGGAAGCGCTGATCGAGTGCCTCGTGAAGCAGGCGATGCGCATCTTCGGGGGCTTCATCTTCCGCCACGCTGTCGGCCAACTCCCGGGCCAGCGTGGCAGAGAAGCCGGCTTCCAGCAGGTCACCGATGAGGCGGGTACGGCCGGGGGCGCTGCGCCCCATTTCACCCCAGGCGAAGCCGGCGAGTTGGCGCTCGATCAACTCACGAATGGCCGCCAGCTCACTGGCCATCTGCGAATTGGCCGACTCAAGGGCGCGGATGCGAGCCTCTTCCTCAACCCCCGTCGGTCGCTGACGGGGCGGGGTCTCGCGCACGGGTGCAGCGTCGCCGCGTAGCGGGGAGCGCGCGCCTGAAGCAGGTGACTCCACCGACGGGCGACGGGCCTGCGGGGAGGCCGCATTGAACACGTCCCGGGAAAGTTCGACGCGGGGTGGACTGAAGGGCTGCAACTCGGGCGTGCGGGGAGACACGGGGCGGGCCGGGGCGGCCTGAACGGCGGGCGTTGCCGGGCGGGCGCCAGCCGCGCGGGAGAGGCTGACGCGGAAGTCGTCGTCAAAAAAATCCTCGGCCAGTTTGGCCCGGGGGGCGGCGGGAGCGGGAGCGGGGGCAGGAGCTGGCGGCGGTGTCACGGCGGCATTCTGGGCCGCCTGGGCACGGGCGCGCTGAAGGGTAGCCACATCGCCGGCAGGCAGTGCGAGGATCTCCACGCCACCGTTGGCCGCGCGATTGGAGAGCACCACCGCGTCCGGCCCGAGGTCATCCTTCAGCATGCGAAGAGCTTCGCGGGCGGTTTTGGCAAAGTAGCGCTTGACGTTCATGCTCCTGTCTCCGGGG
>JAEUNV010000621.1 GCA_016790385.1 Zoogloea sp. | reverse complement strand
GCTGCGGGGGAAGACGACTTGGGCGATGGTGCCTTTGCCGCTCGGATTAGGGATGAGACTGACCTTGGCCCGATGGAGTTCGGCGATCTCGCGGACGATGGGAAGGCCCAGACCGGAGCCGCTTTCGGTGCTGCCGAGCACTCGGTAGAAGCGCTCGAAGACGCGTTCCCGATCCACGTCGGGCACCCCGATCCCGGTGTCCTCAACCTCCAGGATGGCACGTTCGGTGGCGATGGTGCGCACGGTGACACACCCGCCTTCGGGGGTGTACTTGATGGCGTTGTCGATCAGGTTCTTGACCAGCTCACCAAGGAGCACAGGATTGCCGTCGATCAGCAGGGGCTCACCGGTGGTTTCCAGCCCGAAGTCGATGTTCTTCTGTCGGGCGCGGGGAACAAAGTCGCTGAGCATGGCACGCAGGAGAGTTTCGAGGTCCACCCGCTCAACGGCGTAGATTTTCTCGTAGCTGGCCTCGGCTCGAGCCAACGAAAGGAGCTGGTTGATCAGGTGCCCGGCACGTTCGGCACTCTGGGAGATATGGATCAAGGAACGATGAACCTGGATCGGGTCGGTCTCCATCAGCGCAAGATCGGTCTGCATACGCAGCCCGGTTAGCGGGGTTCGCATCTGGTGGGCCGCGTCGGCAATGAAACGCTGCTGGGCCTGAAGATTCTCTTCAAGACGCGCCATCATTTCGTTGAACGCAATGATCAGCGGCCGCACTTCTTCCGGCACGCCCGATACGGAAATTGGAGACAGATCCGACGGGCGTCGCCGACGAATCAGGCGCTGGAGCTGATTGAGGGGGGCAATGCCGCGGGATAGGCCCAGCCACACCAGGATCACCGCAATGGGGATGATGGCAAATTGGGGCAGCAGTACTCCCGTCACAACCCGGGAAGCGAGCGTGCTGCGCTTGTTGCGCGTCTCCGCTACCTGGAGCAGCACCAGGCGCGCAGGCGCACTGTCGATCGGCTGAACGAACTGGTAGGCGACGCGGACTTCTTCGCCGGCGATGGATTCGTCGCGAAACATGACAAGATCCGGCACGACGTTCTCCGGCGCCGAGATGGGCGGGATGTCTTTGTCGCCGGCAAGCAGTTCGCCCTTGAATCCGAGGACTTGGTAATAGACGGTATCGTCCTCGTCGGCACGCAGAATCAGGCGGGCAGGGGCGGGAAAGTTCACGCGAGCCTGTCCGTTCTCGAGCTTTACCAAACGGGCGATGGCCCGAACGTTCACTGCCAAGGCCTGATCGTAGGGCTGGTTGGCAATGCTATTGGCAACGTTGTGGGTGACGATGATGGAGATAGGCCACAGGAACAGCAGGGGGGCCAACATCCAGTCAAGGATTTCCCCGAACAGGGAATTAAATGCTTTTCCGTCGGTGACGTCATCTTCCGCCACCTTGCGCCATCTAGGCGACCACATCGGGCTTTTCCAGGCAGTACCCCAGCCCTCGCACGGTCACAATCTGCACCCCGCTCTGCTCAAGCTTCTTGCGCAGACGGTGGACATA
>JAEUNV010000613.1 GCA_016790385.1 Zoogloea sp. | reverse complement strand
TCCACCACGCCCGGATTCAAACCCCGGCGTCTTTCAGAAAGCGCTGCCGCTCGGCGTCCTTGTCCAGATGACTGGCCAGCGCCCGGCACAAGGTGGGTACGCTGTTGGCGGTACGCGACTCGCGCCGCACCAGCACCTTTGCCATGGGCCCCATGTGCCGGGCGAAGAGCTTTTCGATACGCTCCAGGTCGGCGCTGGCAATGACACCCGAGCCCGTTGCCGTTGCCGACGCCGCGCTGGTGCTCGCACTCGTTACGCCCCGTGCCAGGGACGAAGCACCCGACAAGCCGGAACTGGCGAAGGCGCTGGACAGAAATGCCGAGCGGGGGGCCGGATCGGGGATCAGATCGGCAAGGCTCTGCAACAGCTCGGGCAGGCTGCCCGCCCTGGGCACCGAACGACGCACGAGGATGCGCGCCATGGGGCCGATGTGCTGAGCCAGAATACGCTCGGCGTTGTCGATGGCCGCCGGCGTGATGTCGGCGCCCGTTGCCGGACGACTCAGGGAGGGCTCCCCCCCGCCGCTGCCGCAGGCCGCCAGATGTTCGCCGCTCCAGGCGTAAAGGTCATGATCACGCGCAAGCGGATCACGGCGCAGGCCCATGTGGTGGAAACACTCGCTGGCGTTGCGTTTGAGGTGCTGGATGACCTCGTAGTACGCCCGCGCCACCAGCACCTGGCCGGGCTCCGAGAAGCGCATGACCCGGAAGGCGGTGGTGATGCCATCGCCAAGAATACGCGAACGGCCATTGGGATCGGGCGCCACCCGCACCGGCCCCAGGTTGATCCCCATGTGCACCCCAAGCCCTTCACTGGCCGCCGCGTCACCCAGTTGCACTGCCGTGCGCAGGGCGTCTTCGGGGTCGCCCACATAGCACACGGCGCAACCCTCCTTGGTATTGACGGCAAGGCGGCTGGTGGGCGGAACGGGCGCAATGGCCTGGCTGAGCATGCGGACGAGTCGGGTACGTCGTTCAGACTGGATCGCCGGGTCGTCCGCTGGCGAAGCCACATCGGCAAACAGTACGGCGCCGATGAAGGTGCGGGCCTCGGAAGCCGACAGGCCCAGGGGCAGCGGTGCCTCGACGGGCGGATCGACCGGCCCTTCGCCGCCGGTGGGCGGGGCAAGGCAGGCGCGTCGGAAATCCGCCACCTGGCGGGGGCGCTTGTCCTCGTCGGGGTTGAGGGCCCAATCGATGGCGTTGAGCAGCCCGAGGCCAAAGGCATCCACGTTGCCGATGCTGGCCGCCGGAGGCATGCCGTCCTCCCGCAGGCGGGCAAAGGCTTCTACCGGCAATTTGCCGGTGACCATCCAGTACATGACGCCGGCAAAGGCGTACAGATCCGTCCACGGTCCCTGCTTGCCGTGGCGGTGATACTGCTCCGCCGGCGCAAACCCGGGGGTGACCACCGCCGTGAGGGCCTGTTCCTGTCCGTCCTCGTTCTCGAGGCGGCGTGCAGACCCAAAATCCAGCAGCACCGGGGTGCCGTCGGCACGCATGTAGATGTTGCCCGGCTTGATGTCCCGGTGCAAAAACCCCGCCCGGTGGATGGCCTCAAGACCATCCAGCAGGGGGCGCACAATGTTGAGCAGGGTGGGGCGATCAAGGGGCAGGCGGCCGATCAGCCATTGATTCAGGGGCTCGCCCGTCTCGTACTCCATCACCATGTAGGCCGTTTCGTTGGCCTGGAAGTAGCGCAATACGCGCACGATGCCGGGGTGATGAAAGCTGGCCAGGGCGCGACTTTCCAGCAGAAAACGCTTGAGACCCCATTCGAAACCCTTGGTCGCCTTGGCCGAGCGTGGGCGCACGGTGAAGTCCTGCTCCCGCAGGGCGAGATCCTTGGGCACGTATTCCTTGATGGCCACCCGGCAATCCAGATGGGTGTCATGGGCCAGATAGGTGATGCCGAAGCCCCCTCCGCCGAGCACGCGCTCAATGCGGTACTCATTGAGCACATAGCCTCTCGGCAGGGCGAGCTGATCGTCCTGGCCGTCGCGAGAAGCCTGGGTGGTGTCACTCATGGGGCCGTACGGCTCAGGAATCGATCATCTGCATGGCCTTTTCGAGACTGCGGCGCATGCGATTGAAGGAGCTGGCCAGAACCGCCACTTCGTCGCGGCCGTTCTCGGGAAACTCGGGCTGGTCGAAATCACCGGTGCTGACCTTGTCGGCTGCCGCCGACATGCGCGACACCGGCTGGATGATCAGCCACGACAACATCAGGTTGAGCACCAGAAAGACGGCAGCGAAAACAGCCGCCAGGGAGGCCATGAAGGTGCGGAAGGCCTTGCCGGCATTTTCAAGGGGGACCGACATGGGTACCGACACCACCTGAGCGCCCACCACCTCGTTGAGCTTCCAGCCAAAACCGTTGGCCGTGCCATAGACCTTGATCATGCTCGCCGGCGCGACGTCCGGCGTGCTGTGACAGGGCAGGCAGGCGGCGGTTTCAATGCGGATGGGATGGGCGACGTAAAGGGTCGGGCCGGTGGGGGTGTCACGCTGCCCCGCGATCTCCCTGCTGTCCGGGCGGTTGCGGAAGCTATTGACCAGATCGGCCTCCCAATCGGCGGCCCGGTCACGGGGATTGGTCGGGTTGAGGGTGGCTTCCTTGTAATCGTAGTTGGGGTACTTCTTGCGCAGCACGGCGAGGGTTTCGGTGGCTGCGTAGGCGGGTACTGTCTGGGGCAGGAACTGCTTGTCCATCAGGGGGTTGAGATGGGGCCGGACCTGGGCCACCGTGTAGCCGCGCACGGCCATCGCGGCCTCCATCACCAGCCGGGCTTCACCCAGCACTTGCTCACGGGCGTGGCGGTGGAGCAGATCATGGGAAATATAGCCGGCCACACCAAAGCCGGCGAGAAAGACCGCCAGCAAGACCAGATTGAATTTGAGTCGCAAGCCCATGGCTGAAATCCCCTGATGCGGCCTGAGCGGCCCAAATATGAAGCTACATTTTGTCACATCA
>JAEUNV010000610.1 GCA_016790385.1 Zoogloea sp. | reverse complement strand
CTTTGTAACGTTTGCTCCAGGAGAACACACCCAACCGGAGACAAGACAATGACGCACCCCCTGTTCGAGAAGCATCGCGCCACCCTGGAGGGCGCCCTCGGTGCCATCGCCGCCCGCAGCTACTGGTCGGCCTTCCCCGAGATGCCCAGCCCCAAGCTCTACGGCGAGACAGCTCCCGATGACGGCAAGCGCGCCTTCGAAGCCCACCTGGGCAAGCAGTTCGAACTGGGTCAGCCGGGCCAGAGCGGCTGGCATGGTGGTGAGTCCTCGCCCTACGGCGTGGCCCTGGACGTGAGCTATCCGGTGTGTGATCCGGAAGCCTTGATTGCCGCCGGCCTCGAGGCCATGAAAGGCTGGCAGGCGGTGGGTGCCGATGGCCGCACCGGCATCTGTATGGAGATCCTCGACCGCCTCAACAAGCAGAGCTTCGAGCTGGCCCACGCGGTGATGATGACCACCGGCCAGGGCTGGATGATGGCCTTCCAGGCCGGCGCGCCCCATGCCCAGGATCGCGGCCTCGAAGCCGTCGCCTACGCCTGGCGCGAACAGAGCTTTGTGCCCGCCGAGGCCGTGTGGGAGAAGCCCCAGGGCAAGAACCCGGCCCTGGTCATGAAGAAGCACTTCCAGATCGTCGGCCGCGGCATCGGCCTGGTGGTGGGCTGCGGCACCTTTCCCACCTGGAACACCTATCCGGGCCTGTTTGCGGCGCTGTCCACCGGCAACGCGGTGATCATCAAGCCCCACAGCAACGCCATCCTGCCGGCGGCCATCACCGTGCGTACCATTCGCGCCGTGCTCGCCGAAAACGGCATCGACCCGAACCTGGTGAGCCTGTGTGTCACCGACAAGCGCGCCACCACCCAGGCTCTGGCCACCCACCCGGCGGTCAGGTCGGTGGATTTCACCGGCGGCAACGTGTTCGGCCAGTGGCTGATCGACAACGCCCGCCAGGCCCAGGTGTATGCCGAGCTGGCCGGCGTGAACAACATCGTCATCGACTCCACCAACGCCTACAAGGCGATGCTGGGCAACCTGGCCTTCACCCTGTCCCTGTACTCCGGCCAGATGTGCACCACCTCCCAGGCCATCTTTGTGCCGGCCGGTGGCATCCAGACCGAAGACGGCCCCAAGAGCTACGACGAGTTCTGCACCGATCTGGCCAAGGCCATCGAGCGCTTCCTGTCCAAGCCCGAAGTGGCCCACGCCGTGCTGGGCGCGATCCAGTCCGCCGACACCGCCGAGCGCATCGAGCTGGCCAACAGTGGCGCCCTGGGCAAGGTGGTGCTGGCTTCCACGGCCCTCGAGAACCCCGAATTCCCGGCTGCCAAGGTGCGCACTCCGGTGCTCTTGGCCTGCGATGCCGCCGACGAAAAGGCCTACATGGAAGAGCGCTTCGGCCCCATCAGCTTCATCGTCAAGGTAGCCGACACGGCCGCCGCCATCGCCCTGTCGGAGCGGGTGGTCAGCACCCACGGTGCGCTCACTGCCGGCGTCTACTCCACCCGGCAGAGCGTCATCGACGCTATGACCGAGGCCACCTGGCGCAGCAAGGTGGCCCTGTCCATCAACCTCACCGGCGGCGTTTTCGTCAATCAGTCGGCGGCCTACTCTGACTACCACGGCACCGGCGGCAACCCGGCGGCCAACGCCTCCTACGCCGATTCGGCCTTCGTCGCGAATCGTTTCCGCGTCATCCAGCGCCGCTACCACGTTTGAACCCGCGCATAAATCTACTGCGCCCGCCCAGCCCGGCCCTGCGATGCTCGCCGTACATGAGTACGGCTGCGCTTCTCGAACCGGCCTGAACGGGCTCGCTACGATTTCTGCACGAGTTCAGGAGATTTGAACCTATTTTCCTCCGTTATCCCGTCAGTCCGAGGCGCCCCTCCTGGGGTTGGGCGCCTGTCCATGGGGTTGGAGGGGGTTTGGCGTCGAAGAGGCGGGCGAGGATGTAGCGCACGAGGGCAGGCCATCGGTCTGTGT
>JAEUNV010000586.1 GCA_016790385.1 Zoogloea sp. | reverse complement strand
TCCCCTGGTGTCCGCCGCAATGGATACCGTCACCGAAGCGCGCCTTGCCATTGCGCTCGCGCAGGAAGGCGGAATCGGGATCGTTCACAAGAACCTGACCCCGAGACAGCAGGCGGCCGAGGTGGCCAAGGTAAAACGCTTCGAATCGGGCATCCTCAAGGATCCGATCACCATTCCGCCGACCATGACGGTCCGCGAGGTGCTCACCCTGACCCGCACCCACAAGTTCTCCGGCCTGCCGGTGGTGGAAAACGGCAAGGTCATCGGCATCGTCACCAACCGTGATACCCGCTTCGAGACCAATCTCGACCAGCCTGTTGCCGCCATCATGACCCCCCAGGCCCGCCTGGTCACGGTCAAGGAAGGAGGTAGCCTGGACGAAGCCCGCGCCCTGATGCACAAGCATCGCCTGGAGCGCGTGCTGGTGCTCAACGACGAGGGTGGATTGGCCGGCCTCATCACCGTCAAGGACATGATGAAGTCCACCGAACATCCGCTTGCCGCCAAGGACACCCTGGGTCGGCTGCGTGTCGGGGCGGCCATTGGTGTTGGCGCCGGTACCGAAGAGCGTGCCGAGTTGCTGGCCGAAGCCGGCGTTGACGTGATTGTCGTTGATACTGCCCACGGCCACTCCCAGGGCGTGCTCGACCGGGTCCGCTGGGTCAAGACGAACTTCCCCCAGGTCGAAGTCATTGGCGGCAACATCGCTACCGCGGCGGCAGCCCTGGCGCTGGTGGAGGCCGGTGCTGACGGTGTCAAGGTTGGCATCGGGCCGGGTTCCATCTGCACCACGCGCATCGTTGCCGGTGTCGGTGTGCCTCAGATCACCGCGGTGGATAATGTCGCCACGGCCCTTTCCGGTTCCGGCGTGCCGCTCATCGCTGATGGCGGCATCCGCTACTCCGGTGACATCTCCAAGGCCATTGCGGCAGGCGCCAATGTGGTCATGCTGGGCGGCCTGTTTGCCGGCACCGAGGAAGCGCCGGGCGAGACCGTGCTGTTCCAGGGCCGTTCCTACAAGTCCTACCGGGGCATGGGTTCGCTGGGGGCTATGCAGCAGGGCGCCGCTGACCGTTACTTCCAGGAAAACGACGGTAACGTGGACAAGCTGGTGCCGGAAGGCATTGAGGGCCGCGTGCCCTACAAGGGTGCGGTGACGGCGGTGATCCATCAGCTGATGGGTGGCCTGCGGGCTTCCATGGGCTATGTGGGCTGCGCGACCATCGACGAGATGCGCTCCCGTGCCGAGTTTGTCGAGATCACGTCCGCGGGCATTCGCGAGTCGCATGTCCACGACGTGCAGATCACCAAGGAAGCGCCGAACTACCACGTGGATTGATTTGTACAGTGCCGGGTGGTGAGCAGGGGCGGCCTTCGGGTCGCCCTTGTTTATTCAAGCGCAGCGGTTTGCGCGCGTCTTGTCACGGACTCGCGTTACGCTGGCGCTGAACCTATCGCTGCGCGCGCACTCCACATCTCCATGCTGACCCGAACCTCCAACGATTCCTCCACGGCCGCTGCCACGCTTGCACCGGTTGTCGAGGTGAGCGGCCTGAGCCGGGCCGTCACGTCCGATGACGGCAATACCTTGCGTATCCTGGACGATGTGTCCTTCCGCATTCTGGCTGGCGAAGCCGTGGCGATTGTCGGCGCGTCGGGCTCCGGCAAGTCCACGCTGCTTGGTCTGCTGGCGGGGCTGGACGAGCCGAGCGGCGGGGGGGTGCATATACGCGGTCAAGACCTGTTTGCCCTCGACGAGGATGGGCGGGCAGCGCTGCGGGGCGCCTGCGTGGGCTTCGTCTTCCAGTCCTTCCAGCTTCTGCCGGCGCTGACGGCCCTCGAAAACGTGATGCTCCCTCTGGAACTGGCCGGCCGTGGCGATGCCCGCAAGGAGGCGGAACTGTGGCTCGAGCGGGTAGGCCTGGGCGCGCGCATGGGGCACTACCCGCGTCAGCTTTCGGGGGGGGAGCAGCAGCGGGTAGCCGTCGCGCGGGCCTTTGCACCGCGTCCGGCCCTGGTGCTGGCCGACGAGCCCACGGGCAACCTGGACGTGGCGACCGGCGACGCAGTGATTGAATTGATGTTTTCGCTGAACCGGGAGGCTGGCACGACCCTCGTCCTCGTCACCCATGACAACGCCCTGGCGGCGCGTTGTGGCCGGACGCTGCGGCTGTCCGCCGGCCGTCTCGTGGAAGGTGCGTCGGCCTGAGCCAAGTGCCGGTCGACGAGGGCGGTTTCAGTCCAGCAGCAGTGGGCTCTCTTTGAGGCCGCAGCGCTTGAGGATGCGTCGGGCAGCTGTCACCCCGCTGGTGACCGCGGCCTCCAGGGTCGCCGGGTAGGGTGACGCAACGTAGTCACCGGCCAGCCAGATTCCAGGTTCCGGCGTGCTGGTGTCTGGACGAATGACGCCGGGTGTGCACGCAAAGGTGGCCCGTTTCTCGGTGATCGTGCGCGACCACTTAAGTGGCGGAAGTGGCCCGAGGGCCGCCTGAAGTTCGCTCATCAGAGCGATCTCAAGGGCATCCTTCTGCACATCCTGGTGAGCGCCACGGGCGCTGATGACCACGCTGACCAGACCTTCCGGCCCGCCCAGGGCGGATCGGTCGAAGGCCCACTGACCATAGCCACCGGTGAGGCCGATCATGGGTTCAGGAAACGGAAGCGGGCCATCAAAAGCCAGCCAGGTGGTGACGATCGGTTCATGACGCAGGCCGGCAATGCAGCGGACCACCGGCTCCATCGCAGGCAGGGCGCCCACCAGCGGAGCCACGTGGTACGGCGCGGTGGCTATCACCACATGCTCGAAAAGCGTTTGCCACGGGTCCCCTTCCAAGGTATAGCCGCTTTCCAGCCAGCTGATCGACTTTACCGGTTCGGCGGTGCGGACCTGATGGCCGCGCATTGCCAGCCAGCGCGATGCCGGCACCGGGAAGAGCTCCGAAAGATCGACCCGTGGAATCAGCAGATCTGACGCCGAGGCGGCTGCCGCCAGACTGTCGCGGAGCACGTTGGCAAAGACCTGAGCCGAGGCGTCGCCAACCGGGGTGTTCAGCGCGGCAATGCACAAGGGTTCCCAGATCAGCCGGTTGAGGGTGTCGGTCTGATTGGATTCGGCCAGCAGCGTGGCAACGCTGCGATCGGGATCGATGCGATAGGCCTGGCCCTTGAGCTGCCCCATCAGGCGGGCCATCGCACGCTTGTCGGTCCAGCTCAAACCCCGGGCTCGCAGCAGGCCGAAGGCCAGGTGCAGCGGTGCGGGCAGGGGGGCGGCGCGCAGTGCGCACAGGCCTGGATAGACCAGGGCGAGGCGCCGGGTCAGCAGGGACCGGGGCTTCACGCCGACCAGCCGCAGCATGCGCAGGGTTTCCGCATAGGCGCCCAGCAGGATGTGCTGGCCGTTGTCGATCCGGTATCCGTCCGTCTCGACGACCCGCGCTCGACCGCCCAGGGTGCGCGAGGATTCGAAGAGGCTTACCCGGGCGCCACCCCGGGCCAGGGTGACCGCCGCGGCAAAGCCGGCATAGCCGCCACCAATCACGGCCACTTGCGGGGGCGAGCTCATCCCTTGAACCAGGTCACGCCGGCCAGCCAGATCTTGCGCAGGGGCGTCAGGGAGGTGCGCCGGTCGAGCACGAGGAAGCCGTCGGCCTCGATCTCGTCGAGCAAACTGCGGTAGATCGCGGCCATGATCAGCCCTGGGCGCTGGGCCTTGCGGTCTTCGGCGGGCAATTGGGCGAAGGCCTGGTCGTAGAGCTGGCGCGCCCGTTCGGCCTGGAAGCCCATGAGCTTGCGGAAGTCTTCCGAATACTGGCCGTCAAGGATCTGCCGGGCGGGTACGTTGAAGCGCTGCAACTCGTCGATGGGCAGGTAGACGCGTCCGCGCCGGGCGTCCTCCCCCACGTCGCGGATGATGTTGGTGAGCTGGAAGGCCAGGCCCAGGTCGTGGGCGTACTTGAGCGTCTGGCGATTGGTGTAGCCGAAGATCTCGGCCGACAGCAGCCCCACCACGCTGGCCACGCGGTAGCAATAAAGATGCAGGGCCTTCCAGTCCAGGTAGCGGGTCTGCATCAGGTCCATCTGCATGCCGTCGATGATCTCCAGCAGTTGCTCGCGGGGCAGGTTGAAGTGCCGGGTGACGTCCTTCAGGGCCTGGCCCACCGGGTGCTGGGGCTCGCCGTCAAAGACCAGAGCCACCTGCTGGCGCCACCAGTCGAGCTTGGTCTGGGCGATCTGCATGTCGTGGCATTCGTCCACCACGTCGTCCACCTCCCGGCAGAAGGCGTACAGGGCGGTGATGGCCTGGCGCCGCTCGGGGGGCAGAAACATGAAGCTGTAGTAGAAGCTGGAGCCGCTGCTGGCGGCTTTTTCCTGGCAGTAGGCGTGGGGATCGCTCATGGGTGTCACCGGGTGGCGGCGCGCCAGGCGAGGCGCAGCCAGTCTGTCTTGCCGAGGGTCGGCCGGTATTTGAAGATGTCGTAGCCGCTGGCCTCGATCTTTTCGAGCACGGCGAGCCCCCCTTGTACGATCAGGCGCAGTTCCCAGCCGATGCGGCCGGGCAGGCGGTGCGCGAGGGGCGCGCCTTTGAGCATCATGTTGCGCGCCCGCTGGATCTCGAAATCCATCAGGGCGGAAAACTCGTGGCTCACCTCGCCGGCTGCAATGCACGCCTCGCTCACGCCAAAACGGGCCATATCGGCCTGGGGCAGGTAGATGCGCTGCTTCTGCCAATCCACCGCAACGTCCTGCCAGAAATTGATCAGTTGCAGGCTGGTGCAGATCTGGTCGGACATGGCCAGGTTGTCGGGGGTGTCGGCTTGGTAAAGGCACAGCAGCAGGCGACCCACCGGGTTGGCGGAACGACGACAGTAGTCGCAGAGCTCCGCAAAATCGGCATAGCGGGTCTTGCCCACGTCCTGGCTGAAGGCGTCGAGCAGATCGCGGAACAGGCCGACCGGCAGTTTGTAGGCCCGCATGTTGCGCCCCAGGCGCTCAAAGATCGGTACCAGCGTGGGGTCGTCGAAGGGGCGCCCCTGCTCGATGGCCAGCAATGCCCGGCGGTAATCATTGAGGCGGGCCAGACGCATCACCGGCAGGGCGTCGCCCTCGTCGGCTATGTCGTCGGCGCTGCGCGCGAAGGCGTAGATCGCCTCCACCGGCTCGCGCAGGTGCGCGGGCAGCAGAAAGGAGGCAACCGGGAAGTTTTCGTAATGGTCGACGGGCATGGGCGCGCGGAGTATACCCTGCCCACGCAACGGAACCGACCGCTCCCGCCGCTCTCTGATACGCCATGCTCGAAATCGAAAAGCTGTCCCGCCAATTCAATGGCCGTGCCGTGCTTCGGGGCGTGTCTCTGACGCTTCAAGCCGGCGAATACGTGGCCATCGTCGGTGAATCGGGGGTGGGCAAATCCACCCTGCTCAATCTCGTGGCCGGCCTGGATAGGCCCGATGGCGGCCGCCTGTGCCTGGACGGGGAGGACTACGGCCGCCTCGACGAAGACGCCCTGACCCGCTTGCGCCGGGACAAGCTGGGCTTCGTGTTTCAGGCCTTTCACGTATTACCCCACCTGACGGTCGGCCAGAACGTGGCCCTGCCCCTTTGGTTGCAAGGCCTGGATGCGGCCGCCGCCGCAGCCCCGGCCCGCCAACTGCTCGATGCGGTAGGCCTGGCGGAGCGGGTCGGCAGCTGGCCGCGGGAGCTCTCCGGTGGCGAGATGCAGCGCGTCGCCATCGCCCGGGCCCTGGTGCATCGGCCGCGCCTGGT
>JAEUNV010000422.1 GCA_016790385.1 Zoogloea sp. | reverse complement strand
GGAGTTTTCACTGCCGCGCCTTTACAGCATGAAACGCATCGTTTTCGGTCTGGGGGCGATGCAGGTGTTGGGCTGCGTTGCGGTGGTGACGATGGTCGGTGCCCTGGCCGGGCTGGGGTGGGGGCCTAGCTTCGCACTGGGTGGAACCCTTGCCATGTCGTCCACGGCGATCATTTCCAAGCTGCTCTCCGACCGTCTTGAACTGGATTCAAAGCATGGCCGGGAGACCATCGGGGTGCTGCTGTTTCAGGATCTGGCGGTGGTGCCCCTGCTGATTCTCATTCCTGCGCTCTCCAAGCCCACCGATGAGATGTTGACGACCCTCGCGCTGGCGGCGGCCAAGGCGGTGGCGATGCTTGGCCTGGTGCTGTTCCTGGGCCAGAAGGTGATGCGTCGCTGGTTCTTCGAGGTTGCGCGGCAACGCTCGGCCGAACTCTTCATGCTCAATGTGCTGTTCATCACCCTGGGGCTGGCCTGGCTCACGGAGAGAGCTGGCCTGTCTTTGGCCCTCGGCGCCTTTCTGGCCGGAATGCTGATCTCCGAAACCGAGTACCGCTACCACGTGGAGGAGGACATCAAGCCCTTCCGTGATGTGCTGTTGGGCTTGTTTTTTGTCACGGTCGGCATGTTCCTTGATGTCGGCCGGATCATCCTCAGCCTGCCGGCAGTTTTGGCCATGCTCGGGGCGCTGTTGCTGGTCAAGTTCCTGCTTGTCGGGGTGGCATCCCGCCTGATGGGCAGTTCGCAGGGAACGGCTGCGCGCACTGGTCTGTGGTTGTGCGCCGGAGGGGAGTTCGGCTTCGTTCTGCTCAGCCAGATCGACGATGCCCGCCTGCTGCCACCGGCGCTTTCCCAGGTGGTCGTGGCTGCCCTGGTGCTATCCATGCTGCTAGCGCCCTTGATCGTGCAGTACAGCGAAAAGCTGGTGCTGCGGCTGGTGCCGTCCGAGTGGATGAGCCGCTCGTTGCAGCTTACCAACATTGCCACCCAGTCCATGTTTGTGGACAAGCACGCCATTCTTTGCGGCTTCGGGCGCAACGGTCAGTATCTCGGGCGGCTGCTTGAGCAGGAGGGCATTACCTACATTGCCCTCGATCTGGACCCGGAGCGCGTGCGCGAAGCGGCCGCAGCGGGTGAAACAGTGGTCTTCGGCGACGCGGCCAAGCGCGAAACCTTGATGGCCGCAGGCATCGCCCGGGCTTCGGTGGTGGTGGTGACCTACGCTGACACCGACGCTGCGCTGCGGGCAATGAGTCAGATCCGTGCCTGTCGGCCGGATGTGCCGGTGGTGGTGCGCACCGCTGACGAGGTTGATCTCCACAAGCTTCGCCAGGCCGGCGCCGCCGAGGTGGTGCCTGAGGCGGTGGAGTCGTCGCTGATGCTGGCCTCCCACGCCCTTGCCTTGCTCGGAGTGCCTATGCCACGCATTCTCAAGCGGATTCGCGAGGTGCGGGCCGAGCGCTATCACCTGTTGCGCGGTTTGTATCGCGGCGGCGACCACCTCCATGAGGAAGCCATTGAAGAGCGCCAGCAGCCGCGCCTGCACTCCGTGGTGATGGCCGCCGGGGCCCACGCCATCGGGCGCAGTCTCGAGGAGTTGCGCCTGCGTGAAACCGGCGTTGAAGTCAGTGCTGTCCGCCGTCAACGCATCCGCGTCGTCGATCCGACCCAGGAAACCCGCGTCGAGATGGACGACGTGCTGGTGCTTCTGGGAACGCCATCTCAGCTGGCATCTGCCGAGATCCGCTTGCTGAAGGGGCTTTAAGCATACGGGGGCGACCGATGCCGACCCCGGGTGCCGGATTGGGGCCGGCCGGTGCAGCCTTCAAAATGCGGCACACACGGTGTAGATGCCGCTGTCGATCAGATCGGCTTGGTTGATGGCGGGGCCATTGGCAGCACCGCCCGGGAGGAGTCTGACGGTGCCGCTGGCGGGGAGACCGTCGTCCATGGCGATATCGATCTGGCGGGCAAAGTTGCCAGCCAGGTTATCCTGGCAGATGAAGAAGGTGCCTGCCCAGCCGGCGATGGGTGAGGTGCCCGTGACCCCGATGCGGCCACCGACGGCATTACGGGGCAACCAGTCCTGCATGTTGATGCCGTCGCCGGCAGGGCTGCGGCTGTCGCCGGTGGCCAGGTTGGCGAGGCGAACATGCTGCCAGAACAGGACGGTTTCGTCGGTGGGGTTGGTGGAGTTCCACAAGCCCTCGATACGCCCGTTGCCCACGCTGCCCCCGGAAGTGGCCCGAACGGCGCCGGCAAGGCGGTTGGCCACCCCGGGATCGTCCCCGGGCATGGCGCGGAAACGATCCTGATAACTGAAGAGGTAGGTGGAGGTGGAGCGGAAATCGCTGACCACGCTCTTCACCTTGGCGCTGTTGATGAGTTCCTGGCCCTTCAGCACGCCGCCAAGCAGCAGCCCGATGATGACCAGTACGACTGCGATCTCGACGAGGGTGAAGCCGCGCTGCCGTATTTGCATTTTTTACCCCAATGGAATAATTGTGGGGTGGATGTTAATGCAAATTGAATTATTTTGGCGCATGAAAAACCCCCCGGCCACAGCCCTTTGCCGGGGCATGGCCGGGGGGTTGGGGCCGGAGCGCGGCCCGCTCAGTGCAGGGTGTCGGGGCGCTCAGGCATCTGCACGTCCAGCCACACGTCGCTGCCGTCCTCGCTCTCGCGGATCTGCAGGCCGAAAGTGGCAAAGGCCGACTGAACGTCGCGACGCAGGGGGATGTCGGCCAGCTCACCTGGGCCGATGTCATGGCCGGCCGCCAGATGCTGGGCCGTGGTCAGCCAGATCGGCGAAAGGAAGGAAGCTGCGACAAGCTCATGCATCTCGGCGCTGACCGCCTTGAGGGGCTGGCCCAGCCCGTCGAGGTAGCCTTGAACATGGGCGACAGCCTGCATCAGGTGGGCAATACGCCCCAGGCTCTTGGCGAAAAGATCGTCGAGATCCTGGGCCGCGTAGTAGAGCGTGATCTCTTCCTGCATGCCATCGGGCAGGGCCTGGAGGAGGGCCGCCAAATGATTGAGCAGGAGGTCGGAATCGGCGGGTACCGACCAGGCGCTGCGCCGGTTGATGCGATATTCCTGCCACATGGCAGCGACGATGGGCGCCAGCGCGCGGGCCAGGGGCGCATCGCTGGCCTCGGGCACCGGTGCCCGGGAATCGTGCAGGCGCCAGCACTCCTTGTGCAGATGGTGGATCAGGCGGGCAATCTCGGCGCCATCGCCGGAGAGGATCTGCCACAGCTTGCTGCCATCGAAGAGCAGCGCCAGCCCGCCTTCGTCCGAGACGATGCGCGACAGATGCTCGGCACCTGCCGGAGTGACGCCGAATTTCTGTTCGGTGGCCGCCAGATCATCCGTGACGATGATGCGTGACAGGGCGGCCAGATCGAGATCCTCGTCGCGGGCCTGGATGCGCTCGAGAAGTGCTTCAAGAACCTGGCGGAGCGTGTGGGCGTTGGCGGTGGAGATGGGGCCGTCGAAGTCGATATGCATGGTCGGCGGGGCGCGTTGGCCGCGGTGCGGATGTGGTAAAGACCCCCATGGTCTGCCCCGTCATACGGAAACGGGGGCATGGGAGCGGCCACGAATGTGGCAAGGCCTGGAGCCGGGTTTATTCCTCTACGTGACGCAGGGACAGGTCGATGGCGCGCACGTCCTTGGTCAGGCTGCCAATGGAGATCCGGTCCACGCCGGTCTCGGCAATGGCGCGCACCCGATCGAGGTTAACTCCACCGGAGGCTTCCAGCTCGGCCCGGCCATTGTTGATGGCCACTGCCTCGCGCATCTGGGCGAGATCCATGTTGTCCAGCAGGATCATCCGGGCGCCCGCCGCGAGAGCCTCTTCAAGCTGGGCCAGATCTTCGACCTCGACTTCGATGAAGACATTGGAAGGGGCAAAGGACTTGGCCTGCTCAATCACCGCCTTGATGTTGCCCGCGGCAATGATGTGATTTTCTTTGATAAGGATTCCGTCGTAGAGGCCGATACGGTGGTTGGTGCCACCGCCGACCTTGACCGCGTATTTTTGAGCGAGGCGAAGGCCAGGCAGGGTCTTGCGGGTGTCAACAATCTTTGCCTTGGTGCCGGCTACGGCCTGCACAAAGGTTGCGGTGAGGGTGGCGGTGCCGGACAAAAGCTGGACGAAATTGAGCGCAGTCCGTTCGGCCGTGAGAAGGGCGCGGGCGGAGGCATCCACCTCGCAAAGGAGCTGGCCGGGTTTGATGCGTTCGCCGTCACGGGCGTGCCAGATCACGGAGGCATCGGGTTCGAGAGCGGCAAAAGCGGCGTCGAACCAGGCGGTGCCGCACAGCACGGCGTCCTCGCGGGTGATTACGCGGCCGCGGGCGTTGCGGCTGGCCGGCACGAGGCGGGCGGTGAGGTCGCCAGTGCCGATGTCTTCGGCCAGAGATGCGGCCACGGAGCGCTGGACTTCAACGCGAAGCTGTTCTGCAAATTCCATCGGGAGTCACCTAATATGTTCCGGCTTAAAATTCTAACACTCGGGGGGAATGCATCATGACGTCGATGTTGGGCGTGCTGGAGGTCAGCCTGGGGGTGCTGATCGTGGTGGTGCTGGTGGGCGGGCTGATCTACTGGTACGTCCAGGACATCACCCAGAAGAAGCACGCCATTTTGCGCAACTATCCGCTGATCGGCCACTTGCGCTACTTCTTCGAGCAGCTTGGCGAGTATTTCAGGCAGTACTTCTTTCTCGGGGATCGGGAGGAGATGCCTTTCAACCGGGCCACCCGCGGCTGGGTGTATCGGCTGGCGAAGAACGAGGGTGGGGTGGTGGGCTTCGGTTCCACCTACGACATCCATCATCCCGGCGCGCTGCTCTTTGTGAATGCTGGCTTTCCAGTGCTCGAAGAGAATCAGGTGCCAACACCGCCCTTGGCCATTGGCGACGGCTACGCGGCGCAGCCCTTTGTCGCGCGTTCCCTCATCAACATCAGCGGCATGAGCTACGGCGCCCTGTCCCGTCCGGCGGTGCTGGCCTTGTCGAAGGGGGCGGCCGAGGCCGGGTGCTGGATGGATACGGGCGAGGGCGGGCTGGCTCCGGCTCACCTTGAAGGTGGCGCAGATATCATCATGCAGATAGGCACCGCCAAATACGGGGTGCGCGATGCGCAGGGGCGGCTTTCCGATGAGCGCCTGCGTGAGCTGGCGGCCTACCCTACGGTGAAGGCCTTTGAAATCAAGCTTTCCCAGGGCGCCAAGCCGGGCAAGGGCGGGGTGCTGCCGGGGAGCAAGGTGACGCCGGAAATCGCTGCGATCCGGGGCATCCCGGAAGGGGTGGATTCCATCAGCCCGAACCGCCATCGGGACATCTCCAACGTCAATGAACTGCTCGACATGATCGTGCGGGTGCGGGGCGTGACGGGCAAGCCGGTGGGCATCAAGACCGCCATCGGCGGCCGGCGGTTCCTGCATGAACTGTGCGAGGCCATCCTGCGCCGGGGGCTCGACACCGCGCCCGATTTCATCGCCGTGGATGGAGGCGAGGGCGGCTCAGGGGCGGCGCCGCAGGCCTTGGCCGATCACATGGCCCTCTCCATCGACGAAGCCCTGCCGCGGGTGGTGGATACGCTCATCGAATTCGGCCTGCGCGAGCGCATCCGGGTGATCGCCGCCGGCAAGCTGGTGACGTCAGCCCGGGCCGCGTGGGCGCTTGCGTGTGGTGCCGATTTCGTGAATACCGCGCGGGGCTTCATGTTTTCCCTGGGGTGCGTTCAAGCCATGCGCTGCCACCAGAACACCTGCCCGACGGGCATCACCACCCACAACGTCAAGCTCCAGCGCGGCCTTGTGGTGGAGGAGAAGTATCTTCGGGTTGCCAACTATGCCCGCAACCTGAACAAGGAGATCGACATGATCGCCCACGCCTGCGGGCTCCTGCATGCGCGGGAGTTTCGCCGAGAGCATGTGCGTCTGGTGCAGTCTGGGGGGCGCAGCGAGGCCTTCAACATGCTCTACCCCTACCCGGAACCCTTTGACAACGCGGCACGCGGCCACGGGGGGCTGGTGTAGGCGGCATATCCTGCCAGGGGGGGGCGCCGAAGGCCCGTCAGGCCTGGAAAATCGGCCGGTCGGTCAGCCCTTGCCGCCGGCAGATTTTTCCGGGGGGCTGTTCTGGTGTCTGGGGTGGACGCCCGGGAGCGGGGCCGGCGCTCTGGATTCTTAACCGGGCTTTACCCATTTTGACGTGCGTTAACTGCAAGATCGCCGCGAATCGGCCGCTAAATTGCTACGTGAAAGGTCCGGGCCTTGTCAGGCTTCCGGCCCGGATCGACCGGCGGGATTTCCGGTCCATTGTGCAGAGGATTGCATCATGGTCAGCAGTATCGGCAGCAACAGCATGGTTTCCATGGGCGGGATGCACCGTCCCGATCCCAGCCGGATGGCGAGCAATGTGTTTTCCAAGCTCGACACCAAGGGCCAGGGATATATCGACGAGAGCGATCTACAGTCGGCCTTGAGCCAGCTTGATAGTGCCGCGTCGAACAGTGCCGAAAGTGACAGCGCAGCGCTCTTCAAGGCGCTGGACGGGGACAGCTACGGCAAGGTGACGGAAAGCGAATTCTCGAGCAGCATTCAGAAACTTGCGGACGCCCTGGACGCACAGGCCTTCGGCAGCCGCATGGCCGGCGCCATGCCGCCTCCCCCGCCGCCGCCCGGGGACGACGCCGGCTTCACCCAGGAAGAACTCAACAGCCAGTTGGAGGAGATCGGCGCGACGGACAGCAAGCGCTCCGAGTTGATCTCCAAGGTCGCGGAGAACTTTGAAGCCGCCGATGCCAATGGCGACGGAAAGGTCAGTGCATCTGAGGCCATGGCCTACGACCGGGCGAGCCGCAGTGACGCCGCCGTATCCACCGACAGCGGCGCGACTGCCACCTCGGGCGCGATGAGCGACGGGGCGCTGATGCATCGCTTGATGGCGTTGATGCGTGCCTATGGCGGCGGCGACGACGCGAGCAGCAGCATGGCGGTGACAGCCTGAGCCTTGCCCGGCCAAGCGCCGGGCTCAGTCTTCAGCTCGCGGCCGGCCCGGTGGGGTAGGGGGTGCTCAGACGGCCGGGAGCCTGGCGCAGACGCTCTCGAGCACCTGCTTTTCCAGCTCGGGATTCAGGCAGTCCAGTTCCTGGATATCTCCCCAGCGCTCGCGGAAGTTGCGCTGCCAGGTGATCTGGCGCTTGGCGAGCTGGCGGGTGGCGAAGATGCCCTTGTCCCGGAATGTCGCCAGACTGCAGCGGCCCTCCAGGTATTCCAGCGCCTGTCGGTAGCCGACACAACGCATGGAAGGCAGGCTGGCGTCGAGCCGGTAGTGGCGGCGCAGAGTTTCCACCTCGTCCACAAATCCGGCCAGCAGCATGGCGTCGAAGCGCTTCTCGATGCGCGCATGGAGTACGGCCCGCTCACCGGGCGTCAGGGCGATAGGGATCAGGCGGTGGGTGTCGACACTGCTTTCGCGCTGCGCATAGCTTGCGGCCAGGGGCCGGCCGGTGAGGCGAACGATCTCCAGGGCGCGCTGGATGCGCTGGGCGTCATTGGGTTCCAGGCGGGCGGCGGCGTCCGGGTCGAGGCGCGCCAGCTCATCATGGAGCGCGGGCCAGCCCTCTCGGGCGGCGGCGTCTTCGATCTCCCGGCGCAGGGTGGGGTCGGCCTCGGGCAGATCCGAAAGGCCGTCACGCAAGGCCTTGTAATACAGCATCGTGCCGCCGACCAGCAGCGGAATCCTTCCGCGGGCGCTGATCTCTCCCATCAGGCGGCGCGCATCGGCGCAGAAGCGGGCGGCGGAATAGGCTTCCTCCGGGCTGATGATGTCGATCAGGTGATGGGGGCAGATGGCCTGCTCCGCAGCGCTTGGCTTGGCAGTGCCAATATCCATGTCCCGATACACAAGGGCCGAATCGACGCTGATGATCTCCACCGGGAGGTGCCGGGCGAGGGTCAGGGCGCAGGCGGTCTTGCCGCTGGCCGTGGGGCCCATCAGCAGGATGGCGGGCGGAAGCGGGGGCGTTTGGTGCATGATGCGCCTTTCGATGGGACGCGCATTGTAGCGGTTGGGACTGGCCGATGAGCATGAGTATGAGGGGGCTGCTGAATGCCCTGACAGGGGTCTGGCTGTTGCTTTGGGCGGGGCTGGCGACGGCGGCCGGTCCGCTCTTCCTGTGGGAGCTGCGGGACGCCGGGGGCGGTCTGCGGGCTTGGCTCTACGGCACCATCCACGTTTGCGATGCGGCGTGCTTTCCGTTGCCGGACGAGGTGCGCGCTGCGCTTTCCACGGCGGACAGCCTGGCCCTTGAGCTGGATCTTTCCGACCCGGCCGTGATGCAGCGTCTTGGCGAGGCGGCTCTGCTGCCCGCCGGGGGGCGCCTGCAAACCCAGTTGCCGGCGGCGCTGTGGCCGCGCCTGGTGCTCGCCGCCACGCGGATGGGTTTGCCGGCCGAGGCCGTGCAGCGCCTGCAACCCTGGATGCTCAGCACCCTGCTGACCGTGCGCTTGGCCGACACGGTGGGTTTTCGTACAGACCAGGGGGTGGACCTCTGGTTGGCGGGTGTTGCAAAGGCGGCGAATAAGCCGCTGTGGGCTCTGGAAACGGTGGAGCGGCAGATCGCGGCCCTGTCGGGGGGCGGGGATGCGGCCCAGCTGGCGGCGCTGACCGAAGCGGTCGAATTGATCGAATCCGGCAAGGCCCGGGCGTATTTCCAGCGCATGCTGGCCGCCTGGCGGGCGGGTGATGCGGCCGCCCTGGACCACCTGTTGCGGGAGGAGCTGTCCAGTGAGGCCATGGCGCCGCTCTTTGTCGAGATGCTCGACCGTCGCAACCGGGAGATGGCGGATACCCTCATTCAACATCTGGCTAAGGGCGGGCGGCCTTTTGTGGCGGTGGGCGCCGGCCACTTCGGCGGTGCCTCGGGCCTGCTGGCGGAGCTGACCGGGCGGGGCTATCGCCTGCGCCAGGTGGTGGCGCCTGCCGCCGGGAACGATTGAGGCGGAGGCGGGGGAGAGGGCATGGAGGACATCTTCATCAGTTACGCCAGCGAGGATAGGGAGCGCGCCCGCTGCCTCGCCGACGCCTTTGCGGCCCGAGGATGGTCGGTATGGTGGGATCGGCACATCGTGCCCGGGGAGGCGTTCGACACGCGTATCGAGCAGGCGCTGGAAGCCGCCCGCTGCGTGGTGGTGCTGTGGTCTCGGTCGTCGGCCGCCTCCGAGTGGGTCAGGAACGAGGCCGCCGTCGGTGCCGAGCGGGGCGTGCTGGTGCCGGCGATGATCGAGGCAGTGAAACTCCCGCTGGAATTCCGCCGCAAGCAGACGGCGGACCTGAGCAACTGGGGCGGGCAGGCGGGGCATGCCGGCTTCATGTCCCTGTGTCAGGGGATCGGGCGAGTGCTTGGTGAAGCCCCAAGTCCGGCGGATTCAGCCGGGATGGCTCATCCGGCGGCGACGGGCGCAGGCGGACGCGATCCGGCCCGTTTCGTCATGCTGGTGGCGGGGCTTGTATTGGCTGGGGGGCTGACCTGGTGGGGGCTGTCCCCGAGGTTGGGGGACGCGCCCGGCGCGGAGCCCCGGTCGACGCAGCCGGGCCAGCCGGTTCCGGCGCCTGGGGTGGCCGAGCAGTCCCTGGCTGCGCGTATCGCGGGCGTTTACATCGGGCACGTGATATCCGATTCGAAGGGCAGTTCGCAGAGTGATGTGAGCGTGACTGTAAGCGTCGTAGACGGGCGCAGCGTGCGGCTAAGCTCCGACTACGCACGCATCCCGGTGGTGGAGATTCCGCTCAGCCGGGCCGGAGACTTCGTGATCAGCGCTGCCGGCGATACCCCGCTTACCGTGGATCTGACGAAGGGCGCTCCTCAACTCGGCTATTCGCCCCATGGCGAGCTGAGTTTCAGCGGAGTGCGGCGGTGAGGGGATATTCGGCGTGGCCTTGATGCTTGCCGGCCTGATTGCCGCGGCCACGGTGGTGGCCATCGACGTGGGTCACTATCTGGAACGTCCCGGTGCCATCAGCGCTTATGGGGTGACGGAGTTTGAATACAACCATGCCCTGGCCGCTGTGCTGGCGGCGCGGCTGGCATCGGACGGCGCGCCGGTGCGGCTGAT
>JAEUNV010000406.1 GCA_016790385.1 Zoogloea sp. | reverse complement strand
GCGCGCTTGATGTCCTTGCGGGGTGTCTCGCAATCCCGCGCGGTGGCGCTCAGGAAGAGGGAGCCTATTTCCGGCAGTGGAACGGGCATGGCGGTCGGCGAGGGAGCGCTGGAAGCTTCAATTATGGCAGAAGCGTTCGCGTGCATCGCGGGCCGACGGCCTCGCCGCTCCGTATGTTGGGCGGCTATCATCCTTGCTTTACAGGACAAACGGCCCATGCGCATCGGTATCGACCTCGGCGGCACCAAGATCGAAATCATCGCCCTCGGCGACGATGGCCGGACCCTGGCCCGGCGGCGGGTGGCGACGCCCCAGGGCGACTACGCGCGCACCCTGGAGGCGGTGGTCGGGCTGGTGGCGGCGGTGGAGGGGGAGCTGGGGCGGCGCGGAACCGTGGGGGTGGGAATGCCCGGGGCGCTCTCGCGGCACAGCGGGCTGATCAAGAACGCCAATTCCACCTGCCTCATCGGCCAGCCGCTGAAGCGCGATCTGGAGGCCTTGCTGGGACGGGCGCTGCGCGTCGCCAACGATGCGAACTGCTTTGCGCTGTCCGAAGCAGCCGATGGTGCCGCGGCGGGGGCCGGGGTGGTGTTCGGGGTGATCCTTGGCACCGGCGTGGGGGGCGGTGTCGTGGTGAACGGGCAGGTGCTGGACGGGGCCAATGCCATTGCGGGTGAGTGGGGGCATAACCCTCTGCCCCTGCCGGACGGTGACGATCTACCCCTGCCCGCCTGTTATTGCGGCCGCGCCGGCTGTGTCGAAACCTATCTCAGCGGGCCGGGCATGGCCGCAGATCACGCCCGTCGCAACGGGCTGGCGCCGACTACCCCGGAGGCCATCGTGGCCGGTGCCTTGGCCGGCGATGCCGCCTGCGAAATCACCCTGCAACTTTACGAGGCCCGACTGGCCCGGGCACTTGCCGGGGTGATCAACCTCCTTGATCCCGACGTGATCGTGCTGGGCGGCGGCCTCTCGAACCTGGCGCATCTGTACACCCAGGTGCCCAGGCGCTGGGGCGCCCATGTTTTTTCAGATCAGGTGGAGACGCGCCTGGTCCGAGCTCTCCATGGGGATTCGTCGGGTGTGCGTGGTGCGGCGTGGCTTTGGCCGGCTGATTGAGACAATCCGCCGTAATCGGCGCAAAATGAAAGACTCAGGGTTATCACAGTTTTTCCGGCAGGATGATGTCTCGCCACGGAAGGCCAAGGCTGCCCATGAATTTACACTTTGATACGGTTCTTGTTGCTGCCCTGCCCCGGTCTGAGCGCCCGGAACCTGTTTACAGTGTCCGGGCTATGGGCCAGGTGGGTGCGGCGGTAGCGCAATCGGGCCGATTGGCTGGCTGCCAGTGCAGCACCACAGGCGAGCCCTGCATGAGTTTGATCCGCCCGATGATCCGGCGTGCCGGTGTCCGGGGCCAGCCCACCCAACAGAGACTATGAGCCCATGTGGAACACGCCGGAGTCCGCCCATCGCACCAGCCTCTGCCTGATGGAACTGATGGGCAAGCTCACCCTCGCCAATGTGGACGCGGCCCAGCGCATGCAGTACCTGGTGGCAAGGCTGACTGTCGGGGCGGCCGACAACTGTCTGCGCACCCATGTGCTTCAGCGCGGGGATCTTTTTTACGCATCCGACCGCGCAGTGCTTGAAAAGCGCGTCAGCCTGATGGTGGAAGCGGGAGCCGAAGGCTGCGTGACCATCGTGCGCGGTCTGATCGAAGAAAGCACGCAAGCCCAGATCTGCTGCATGGAAGACCTGTTCGGCCTGAAGGCTGGCCGACCCTCCACCCTTCAGCTGAGCTTTTCCCCGGGCGTGACCCTGCCTTTTGCCGGGGTCGCCAGCTTTAGCGCAAGGGAATGACCAGCGGCGGAATGCCGATCACCACGGAAGGCTGGGGCGTGTAAGCGTAGCGGGGCGGGGGGCTGTAATAGGGAACCGGCTCATAAACCACCCGCGGAGCCGGGTAGTAGCGGGGTGCCGGATGGTGGTGGTGGCGGTGGTGCTTCCAGCCATGGTGGCGTTCGCCGTACCCGTGGCGAGGGTAGTCGCGATCGCCGCCGTGGGCGCTGGCGCTCAAGGATACGCCGAGCCCCAGGCTGACCAGCAGGCCGGCGGTGATGAGTTGGCGAATGTTTCGCATGGTGCTCTCCTGAAACCCCCACTGGGGTGATGAGTCTAGGATAGCGAGCCCCCGCCTTTGAGGTATGGGGGTTTTGTAAGCAAATCTGCCGCTCTACCGGGTTCAGGCCCGGGTTTCGTCCCGATTCATCTGGCCGGCCTGATGGGCTGCTATCAGGGTTTGTCGCCAGCGCTGGATCGCCTCGGCCAGCGCCTCCATGGCCACGGGCTTGACCACGTAGTCATCCATGCCTCCGTTCAGGGCGGCCTGGCGTTCATCGCTCATGGCGTCGGCGCTGACGCCGATGATGTAAGCCCTGTTGCCTGCCTCCCGCAAGGCGCGGGTGGCGGCGATGCCATCAAGCCGGGGCATGCGGGCGTCCATGAAGATGAGTTCGTAGGCGGCCTCGGCGCAGAGCGTCAGCGCTTCCTCGCCGTCATTGGCGTAGGCCAGATCGTGGGCACCGAATCGCTCCAGCATGCGGCCAAGAACGAGGCGGTTGATCGGGTTGTCGTCCACCACCAGGATGCGGGTGGTCCGGCGCAGGATCGCCCGCGGTGCCTCGGGCGCGACGTTTTCTTCGGGCGCGGAGCTTGCCAGATCAACGACGAACCAGAAGCGTGAGCCCTTGCCTTCCTCGCTGTCCACGCCGATCTCGCCGCCCATCAGGTCGCATAGCATGCGGCAGATGGCGAGGCCCAGGCCGGTGCCGCCGTAGCGGCGGGTGGTGGACATGTCGGCCTGCTCGAAGGGCGTGAATATGTGGCGGCTCTTGTCGGGCGCGATGCCGATGCCGGTGTCGCTGACACTGAAGCGCAGGCGGGTGCGGGCGGCCTCGACAGGGGTGGCGGCCACGTGGACTCCGATGCGCCCAGTGGCGGTGAACTTGAAGGCATTGCCCACCAGGTTGATCAGCACCTGGCGCAGGCGTGTCGGATCGCCGATCACCACCCGGGGGGCGCTGTCGGCCACCGTCACGCTGAATTCGAGGGCCTTTTCCTGGGCCTTCGGGCGGAAC
>JAEUNV010000344.1 GCA_016790385.1 Zoogloea sp. | reverse complement strand
CTGCCCGCCCACCATGCGGCGGCGGCCCAGCTCGACGAGGATGTCCACCGCCTTCAGGCCGTACTTCTTGGCCGCCACTTCGGAGTGACGCAGGAAGCTGGAATACACGCCGGCATAGCCCAGGGCGAGGGTCTCCCGGTCTACCCGCACCGGGCGGTCCTGCAGGGGGCGCACGATGTCGTCGGCGGCGTCCATCAGGGTGTACAGCTTGCAGCCGTGGTTCCAGCCCATGCGGTCGGCGGCGGCGATGAAGACTTCCAGCGGCGCGTTGCCGGCCCCGGCGCCCATGCCCGACAGGCTGGCGTCCACCCGGTCGCAGCCCTCCTCCACCGCGACGATGGAGTTGGCCACGCCCAGGCTGAGGTTGTGGTGGGCGTGGATGCCGGTCTGGGTTTCGGGCTTGAGCACATCCTTGAAGGCCCGGAAGCGTTCGCGCACGTCGTTCATGGATAGGGCGCCGCCCGAATCCACCACGTAGCAGCAGGTGGCGCCGTAGCTCTCCATCAGCTTGGCCTGCTGGGCCAGGGCCTGGGGCGTGGTCATGTGGCTCATCATCAGAAAGCCGACGGCCTCCATGCCCAGGTCCCGGGCCACCTCGATGTGTTGGCGCGACACGTCGGCCTCGGTGCAGTGGGTGGCCACGCGGACGATGCGGGCGCCGGCGCTGTAGGCCGCCTTCAGGTCATGCACGGTGCCGATGCCGGGGAGCAGCAGGGTTGCCACCTTGGCATGCTTCACCGTGTCGGCCACCGCCTCGATCCACTCCAGGTCGGTGTGGGCACCAAAGCCGTAGTTGAAGCTCGAGCCTTGCAGGCCGTCGCCGTGGGCCACCTCGATGGAATCCACCTTGGCCTTGTCCAGGGCACGGGCAATCTGCACGGCCTGCTCGACGCTGTACTGGTGGCGGATGGCGTGGGAGCCATCGCGCAGGGTCACGTCGGAGATGTAGATCTTCTTGTCGGGGTTCATGTGCGGTCTCCTCAGGCAACGGTGGCGGCGGTGGCCAGGATGCGGGCGGCCATGCGTTCGGCGGTGGTCTTGGCGGCGGACGTCATGATGTCCAGGTTGCCGGCATAGGCCGGCAGGTAGTGGGCGGCGCCTTCCACTTCGAGGAACACGGAGGTCTTGAGGCCGCTCATGCGCGGGCCGACGCCGGGGATGTTGATGGGGCGCGAGGCCGGAATGATGTCGAACTGCACCTTCTGCTTGAGGCGGTAGCCGGCCACGTACTTCTGCACGTCGGCAGCCATGCGCTCCACCGAGGCGGCGATCTCGTCCTCATCGGCCATGTCGGAGAGGCAATAGACCGTGTCACGCATCATCAGCGGCGGCTCGGCCGGGTTGAGGATGATGATGGCCTTGCCCTTGGCCGCCCCACCCACCACTTCGATGGCCTTGGAGGTGGTCTCGGTGAACTCGTCGATGTTGGCGCGGGTGCCGGGGCCTGCCGACTTGCTGGAGATGGAGGCAATGATCTCGCCGTAATGCACCTTGGCCACGCGGCTCACCGCCGCCACCATGGGGATGGTGGCCTGGCCGCCGCAGGTGACCATGTTCACATTGAGGGCGTCGTCATGGACAGCGCCGTTCACCACCGGGATGCAGTAGGGGCCGATGGCCGCCGGGGTCAGATCCACCATGCGGATGGCGGGCTTGAGGCTGCGCAGGAAGGCGTCGTTCTTCACGTGGGCGCCAGCGCTGGTGGCGTCGAAGACGATGTCGATGTCGGCAAACACCGGCAGGCGGGTCAGCCCCTCCACCCCTTCATGGGTGGTGGCGACGCCCATCCTGGCCGCCCGGGCAAGGCCGTCCGAGGTCGGGTCAATGCCCACCATGGCGCCCATTTCCAGGTGTTCGCCGTGACGCAGGATCTTGATCATCAGGTCGGTGCCGATGTTGCCGGAACCGACGATGGCCACCTTCAGTTTCTTGTTCATGATTGCTCCCGTGGGGAAATTCAGGCCGAGCGCTCCCCGGCCGGGCATGGCCAGGGGCACCGCGTCCTTCAGGATTTATTTGAGGAAAACGACCCGATCGAGCTTGGGCGACGTGTGCAGGCTGAGGACTTCATCGGCCCGGCGAGCCAGCACCGCCCGCTGGTTGATATAGCCCTTGTCGGTGATCTCGCCCGCATCCATGCTCGGCGGCTCGTCGAGCAGCATGGCCCGGGTCGGGCTCTGGGACGATCCGCCGCCGCCCTCGGACTTGAGCTTGCGCAAGCCCTCGCGCACATGGGCATGGAGCTGTTCGGTGGGCACGTCCTTGGCCGCCGGCGTCGGGAAGACCAGCAGGCCCACTTCGTCCCGATCGTGGCCGGTCACCACCACGTCCTGGGCAAAGGGCGCCAGGGCGGTAACAGCCCGAACCCGCAGGGTGCCCACCGACACCCAGGTGCCGGTGGTGAGCTTGAAGTCCTCGGCCACCCGCCCGTTGAAGGCGATACCCTTCTCCGGCCGGGCGGGATCGATCAACAGGCCCGCGTCACCGATCTTGTAGTAGCCGTCCTCATCAAAGGCCTCGGCGGTCTTCTCCGGGTTGTTGAGGTAACCGGGGAACACCTGCGGCCCCTTGACGCGCATCTCCAGCTTGTCGCCGTTGGGCAGGAACTTGATGGAGGTGCCGGCCACCGGCAGACCGATGCAACCCGGACCGTCGAGGCGCCAGTGCACATTGGTGAGCAAGGGCGAGGCTTCGGTGGCGCCCCAGGCGGAGGTGAACCAGACCTTCTCGCCAAGCACCTTCTGGGCGGACTTCTCGAGGCGGTCCCAGGTGGACTGGGGCAAGGCCGCCGCGGCATAGAACACCGCCCGCAGGCGCCCGAAGAAGTCCCGGGCGAAGGACTCGTCCTGCTCCAGGAAGGCGATCAGGGCATCGAAACCGCGGGGCACGTTGAAGTACAGGTTGGGCTGCACCTCGCGCAGGTTGCGCACCGACTTCTCCATCAGGCCGGGCACCGGGCGGCCTTCGTCGATGTAAAAGCTGCCGCCGTTGCACAGCGCCAGGTTGAAGTTGTGGTTGGCGCCGAAGGTGTGGCTCCAGGGCAGCCAGGACACGATCACCGATTTTTCTTCCTTGAGGAAGGGCCAGCTCTGCTGGATCTGCTTCTGGTTGGCGCAGAGCATGCGGTGGGTGTTGATGGCGAGTTTCGGCCGCCCGGTGGAGCCCGAGGTGAGCAGGTACTTGGCGTGGGTCTCCGGGGTGATCTTCGCAACCTCGGCCATCACCGCCGGGGTTT
>JAEUNV010000303.1 GCA_016790385.1 Zoogloea sp. | reverse complement strand
GTGGCAAGCCGTCCAGCGCTTGTCCTCGTCGTCGTATTCGAACATGGGGAAATCGACAACCCACAGGGGCTCCCAGGCCTTGCCGTTGACGAAGCCCTTTTCGTGGCCAAGCTTGATGCGCAGGGCGCCAAGAGCGTCGTTGACCACCTTGGTCTTGTCGGCGCCAAAGAAGATCAGGTCGCCGGACTGGGCGCCGGTGCGCTCCAGGATGGTACGCAGGGCAGCCTCGTTGAGGTTCTTGACGATGGGCGACTGCAGCCCGGCTTCGTTCACCTGGGTGACGTCGTTGACCTTGATGTAGGCGAGGCCGCGGGCACCGTAGATGCCGACGAACTTGGTGTATTCGTCAATCTCGCCGCGGGACAGGGTGGCGCCCCCCGGCACACGCATGGCCGCCACGCGGCCACCGGTGGTGGCAGGGCCACTGAAAACCTTGAAGGCCACGTCCCTGACTGCGTCGGTGACGTCGGTGAGCTCAAGGGTAACGCGCAGGTCGGGCTTGTCGGAGCCAAAACGGTCCATGGCTTCGCCGTAAGTCATGCGCGGGAAGGGGTTGGGCAGATCGACGGACAGCACCTCCTTGAAGATGCTGCGGATCATCTCTTCCATGAGTGCGGTGATCTGGTCTTCCGTCAGGAAGGAGGTCTCGATATCGACCTGGGTGAATTCGGGTTGCCGATCGGCACGCAGGTCTTCATCCCGGAAGCATTTGACGATCTGGTAGTAGCGGTCGTAGCCGGCCACCATCAGCATCTGCTTGAAGAGCTGCGGGGACTGGGGCAGGGCGAAGAACTGGCCGTCATGCACGCGGGACGGCACCAGGTAGTCGCGGGCACCTTCAGGGGTGCTCTTGGTGAGCATCGGAGTTTCGATGTCGATGAAGCCCTGGGCATCGAGGAAGCGACGGAAGGCCATGGCCGTACGATAGCGCAGGATCATGTTCTTCTGCATCTGCGGACGGCGCAGGTCGATGACCCGGTGGGTCAGGCGGGTGGTCTCGGAGAGGTTTTCCTCGTCGAGCTGGAACGGAGGCGTGGCGGAGGTGTTGAGAACCTCGATGTCGTGGCACAGGACTTCGATCTCACCAGACACCAGATTGGCGTTTTCGGTGCCCGCCGGACGGCGGCGCACCTTGCCTGTCACTTTCAGAACGAACTCGCCGCGGATGGTTTCAGCCACATGGAACGTGTCGGCACGGTCGGGGTCGCAGACGACCTGAACCAGGCCTTCCCGGTCGCGCAGGTCGATGAAGATGACTCCGCCGTGGTCGCGCCGACGGTGGACCCAGCCGCACAGGGTGACGATCTGATCGAGATAGGCGGCGGAAACAAGGCCGCAGTATTGAGTTCGCATGGTCGAGTCTTTATTCCTGGAAGATACGGAACGCTGCGTGAAGCACGCGCGTCTATTGATTCAGAAGGGCTGCGGCGGGCCTTGGGGCGGTAGTCCGGTGGGGCGGGGGAGCCACAACGCCCATGGAGATGATGTACTTGAGGGCCTCGTCGACGCTCATGTCGAGTTCAATGGCGTCCTTGCGCGGCAGCATCAGGAAGAAGCCGGAGGTGGGGTTCGGCGTTGTCGGTACATAGACGCTGACAAAGTCATTGCCCAGATGATGGGCCGCGTCACCCCCTGGGGCCCCCGTCTGAAATCCGATGGTCCACATCCCTTCCCGCGGGTACTGGATCAGCAGCGCCTTGCGGAAGGCCTGTCCGTTACTGGAGAGCAGCGTGTCCGAGACCTGCTTTACGCTGTAGTAGATCGATTTGACCACCGGAATGCGCGAGAGCAGGCTTTCCCAGAAGCCGACCATGCGTTGGCCGACGAAGTTGGCGGCGGCAAGACCGGTGATCAGGATGAGCAGCAGGGAGACGACAACACCGATTCCGGGGACATGGAAGCCGAAAAAGGCCTCCGGCCGGACCGTGGCTGGAACGAGCAGGAGGATCTGGTCAAGGGTGTTGACGATCCAGGCCAGCACCACGAAGGTGATGACCAAGGGAATCCAGATCAGCAGTCCGGTAACGAAATATTTTTTCATTCAGCAGTTTACGCGCGCGTCGTCCTCAGTGGCACGCGCAACTGCCGCCGCAGGGCGTTGCCGCCGGCGTTTCGGTCTTGGCGGGTTCCGAGCGCGGGCTGGCGCTACTCCCACCCTTGAAATCGGTAGCGTACCAACCGCTCCCCTTGAGCTGAAAGCCGGCTGCCGAGAGCTGCTTGGCGTAGCTTTCCTGGCCGCAGGCGGGGCAGGTGGTCAGAGCGGGGTCGCTCATTTTCTGAAGGTGGTCTTTTTGATGGCCGCAGGCGGCGCAACGATACTCGTAGATCGGCATGACGAGCTCCGGAAAGTCAATGGAACGAAGTTTAGCGCATCGCAACATCGGGCGAAACAAACCCTTTTCGGCTCAGTTGGGGGCTGAAGCCGTGATTTCAAGCCGGAGCGTCAGAGGATGCCCAGGTAGGCGCGGGTCAGGGAGGTGCCCCAGTAGAGAGAGAGCAATCCGGCTGCCGCAAGATACGGGCCGAAAGGGATGGGGGTTTCCCGCCCGTGGCGACGGAACACGATGAGAGCGATGCCTACAACCGCTCCGACCACGGAGGACAGCAGAATCGTCAGGGGCAGGATCTGCCAGCCGAGCCAGGCGCCGATGGCCGCCAGCAGCTTGAAATCACCGTAGCCCATGCCTTCCTTGCCTGTCGTGAGCTTGAACAGCCAATACACGGACCACAGGGTGAGATAGCCCGCTGCCGCACCGACTACCGCACTGGAGATGTCGGTGAAGGTGCCTGACAGGTTCAGGAGAAGTCCGCCCCACAGCAGCGGCAGTGTGATGCTGTCAGGCAGAAGCTGGGTGTCCAGGTCGATGAAACAGAGCGCCAGAAGCGCCCAAAGGAAGATCAGAGCCGCCACGCCCGCCAAGCCAAAACCGAAATGCCACGCAGTGAACCCGGAAAGCAGCGCGCATAGGCTCTCGGTGAGTGGGTACCGGATACTGATCGGACCACTGCAGTGGCGGCAGCGGCCCCGTTGCACGAGGTAGCTGAGGATGGGCAGATTTTCGAGCACACCGATGGGGTGGCCGCAGTGGGGGCAGCGGGAGCCAGGCGTGGCCAGATTGAAGCGCGGTGTATCCGCTTGCGTTTCCTCACCCCGGAGGGCGGCAGCTTCGGCCTGCCATTCGCGCTCCATCATGAGTGGCAGGCGGTGGATGACCACGTTGAGAAAGCTGCCCACAAACAGGCCGACCAGAGCGCAGGCGGCCGTAAACAGCAGAGGATCCTTGAACGCTTCCATCAGGCGGGTTTAGCCAACGACGGCACCGAGCTTGAAGATGGGGAGATACATGGCGACCACGAGGCCGCCGATCACCACGCCCAGAAACACCATGATGATGGGTTCGAGCAGCTGGCTCAGGCCGGCGACCGCATCGTCCACTTCCTGTTCGAAAAAGTCGGCCACTTTGCTGAGCATGGAGTCGAGCTGACCGGACTCTTCGCCGATGGACACCATCTGCACGACCATGGTCGGGAATACCAAAGCATTCTGCATGGCCACCGTCAGGCTGGTACCGGTGCTCACGTCTGACTGGATCTGGCGCGTGGCATTTTTGTAGACGACATTGCCAGAGGCGCCACCCACCGAATCCAGGGCTTCGACCAAGGGGACGCCGGCCGCGAACATGGTTGACAGCGTGCGCGTCCAGCGGGCGATGGTGGCCTTGCGGATGACTTCTCCAATCACGGGGAACTGAAGGATGGCCCGGTCGACTGCGGCCTGCATGGCCTCGGAGCGTTTGTAGAAGTAGGCGATTCCGATCACCGTGCCGGCGATGAGCCCGAAGGCCAGGTACCAGTAGGCGACAAAGAAATCGGAGATGGCGATGACGATCAGGGTGGGGCCCGGAAGCTCAGCCCCGAAACTGGAAAAGACCTTCTTGAACTCGGGCACCACGAACAGCATCATCACCGAAACGACCATGGCGGCGACGACGATCACCGCGATGGGGTAGAACATCGCCGATTTGATCTTGCCCTTGATGGCGAGGATTTTTTCCTTGTAGGTGGCGAGCCGATCGAGCAGGGAGTCGAGAATACCGGCCTGCTCACCTGCGGCAACCAGGTTGCAGAACAGCGCGTCGAAATGCACCGGGTGGCGCCGGAAGGCCTGGGAGAGGCTGCTGCCGGTTTCCACGTTGGCCCTGACGTCATTGAGAAGGCGGGCGAGGGACGGATTGCCGCAGCCCTTGATGGCGATGTCAAAGGATTGCAGCAGGGGCACGCCGGCACGCATCATCGTGGAAAGCTGACGGGTGAACAGCGCGATGTCCTTGTCGGTGATCTTGCGCCCGCTGGAGAAGGTCTGCTTGCGGATCTTGTGGGTGAGGATGCCCTGCCGACGCAGCACCGTTTGAACGACGGTTTCCGTCGCGGCGCGCATTTCCCCTCTGATGATCTTGCCGGTCTTGTCCTTGCCTTCCCAGACGAATAGGTGCTCCCGTGCGATGTTGGCGCTGCGGGCGGGGGCTTTCTTGTTGGTAGCTGTGGCCATCAATTGATTCCGCGTGGGGCAATCACTCGTTAGTGCAGGCGAGTACTTCGGTCAGGGAGGTGATTCCCTGCTTCACCTTGAGAAGACCGGACTGGCGAAGATCCCGAACGCCTTCGAGCTGAGCCTGTGCCGCGATGTCCATGGAGTTGCCGTTCGTCATGATTATACGTGCGATCTCTTCGGAGATCGGCATCACCTGGTAAATGCCCAGCCGCCCCTTGTATCCCGAACCCTTGCAGCGTTCGCAGCCGACCGGACCGTAGGGCTGCCAGGTGCCGTCCAGATCACTTTCGCTAAAGCCCGCCGAGATCAGGGCCTCGATGGGAATTTCCACCGGTTTCTTGCATGAGCATAGGCGGCGGGCCAGCCGCTGGGCCGTGATCATGATGACCGATGATGCGATGTTAAACGGCGCCACGCCCATGTTCTTGAGGCGCTCCAGGGTGGATGGCGCGTCATTGGTGTGAAGTGTGGAGAGCACCAGATGGCCGGTCTGGGCGGCTTTTACGGAGATTTCCGCCGTCTCCAGGTCTCGGATTTCGCCAACCATGATGACGTCCGGATCCTGGCGGAGGAAGGCACGCAGGGCAAAGGCAAAGGTCAGTCCGGCCTTCTCATTGACATTGACCTGATTGATGCCGGGGAGATTGATTTCCGCTGGATCTTCCGCCGTGCTGATGTTGACGCCGGGCTTGTTGAGGATATTCAGGCAGGTATATAGGGAGACCGTCTTGCCGCTTCCGGTGGGGCCCGTAACCAGGATCATGCCGTAGGGGCGCTGTACTGCGTCCATGAGGGCGGCCCGTTGGTCAGGTTCGTAACCCAGGGCGTCGACGCCGAGCATGGCCGACGAGGGATCGAGAATTCGCATCACGATCTTTTCGCCATAGAGCGTTGGCAGTGTCGATACGCGAAAGTCAATGGCCTTGTTCTTCGACAGCACCAGTTTCATCCGGCCGTCCTGCGGCACGCGCTTTTCCGAGATATCAAGGCGCGAGATGACCTTGATGCGGGCCGCGATCTTCTCTTTCAGGACGAGGGGAGGCTGGGCAATCTCGCGAAGTATTCCGTCGGTGCGGAAACGGATTCGGTAGTACTTTTCGTAAGGCTCGAAGTGGATGTCCGAGGCGCCTTCGTTGATGGCATCGATCAGCAGTTTCTGGATAAAACGCACGACGGGGGCGTCATCCACCTCCGAAGCGCTTTCGTCCTGGAGCCCGGCGTTTTCGCCACTGCCTTCCTGGCCGAGAAGGTCCATGTCGAACTCTTCACCGGTCATATCCTTCAGGGTCGTGGAGGCTGACTCGGCAAGCTGTTCGACAAGTGCCCTGAGCTTCGGCACCTCAACGACCACAGGGTCAACGGCCAGTCCGGTCTGGAATCGGATCTCATCGAGAATACGCAGGTTCGATGGGTCCGAGAGGGCCAGGGTCAGGCGATTGCCGCGCCGTCCCAAGGCCACTACCTGGTGCTTGATCATCAGCTTGCGGTCGATTGCATCGGCTGGCAGGTGGCTGGTGTCAAAGGCGGCCAGATCCAGTGTCGGAGTTCCGAAGGTCTCGGCGGCGAAAATGGCGATGTCGGCTGCACCCATCAAGCCGCGGTTGATGACCTCAATGAGAAAATCATTGGGGTTGGCGGACGGCGACGTACAGGCAAGGGCCTCGGCTTCCAGGAGCCGACCGTGCTGAACGAAGGCGCGGGCGAGACCGCTCAGGGCGGCTTGCGGGGAAGAGGACATGCCGGAATGTCTGTGGGTGGGGTCGACCTGAAATGCATGGGGATCATGCCGTCAGGCGGAGGGCTTGTAAAGGCGAGGCGTCGGCAGCGGGTCAGTGATCGCTTGCCGGGCGAAAAATGCGCACCGTCTTGATTCGCCTGTCCTCGGCCTGAACGACTTCGATGGGCACGCCGGCGATCTTGACGGAAACACCTGATTCGGGGATGTCCTGGAGATGTTCGAGCACCAGCCCGTTGAGCGTCTTGGGCCCGTCGACAGGCAGGTCGAGGCCCAACTTGCGGTTGAGTGCACGCAGATGCTGACTTCCATCGGCGATGACGCTGCCGTTTTCGTCCCAGCATAGTTTGTCGGTGGAGTCCGGCGCGCTGGTGGTGAATTTCCCGATCAGCTCCTCCATGATGTCTTCCAGGGTGACGAGGCCCAGGAGTTCCCCGTACTCATCCACCACCAGGCCCAGACGTTCCCGGTTTTCCTGGAAGAAATGGAGCTGGGAATAGATGGGCGTGCTCGCCGGAATGAAGTAGGGTTTGGTCAGCATGTCCCGGATGTCTGCGGCCTCAAGGCTGCGATCCAGGGTCTGGCCAAGAATGCGACGTACATGGAGCAGGCCGATCACCGCGTTCATTTCTCCGTCGAAAACGGGTAGGCGGGTGTGGTAGCACGTGGCCAGGTGGCCCTGGATTACGTTGATCGGGTCGGAAATGTTGACGGCTTCGATCTGGTTGCGTGGCGTCATCACGTCTTCGATGGTGATGTCTTCAAGTTCGAACAGGTTGATCAGGATGCTGCGATGCTTTGGCGGGATGAAGGTGCCGGACTCCAGCACCATGGTGCGCAGCTCCTCGGTGGACAAACTGTGCGCATCCTGATCGTTGCTGTTACGCAGGCGCAGTACCCGAAGCAGGCCTGCCACGAAGAGATTGACAAACCAGACGATGAAATAAAGGCCCTTGAGGAGGGCCGACAGGGGGTAGCTGACGATGCAGGCAAGGCGGTTGGCGTGGTTGGCGCCGACGACCTTGGGGGTGATTTCCGAGAACACCAGGATCAGGAAAGTCACCACCAGGGTGCTCACCCCGAGTACCCATTCCTCGCTGCCGAAGAGCTGAATGGTGATGACACTTACCAGGGTGGCAGCTGCGGCATTCACCAGGTTGTTGCACAGCAGGATGATGCCAAGGAGCTTGTCCGTCTTGCCAAGCAGCTCAAGTGCCAGACGCGCCCCGCGGGAGCCGAGGCCGGCGGCGGATCGCAGACGGTAGCGGTTTGCCGCCATCATGGCCGTCTCGGCCATGGAGAAGAAACCCGATAGAGCCAGCAGCGTGACGAGAATGGTCAGCTGGACGGAGAGGGGAATGCTGTTCAAGTGGAATGGGGCAGGTGACTTCGGACCAGTATTGAGGCCGGGTTGGTGCTTGTCAAGCCGGCCGGGCGAGCAGGACTTCTGCTACGAAGCGGCTTCCGACATAAGCCAGCATCAGGGCGCCAAATCCTGACAGCGTCCAGTACAAAGCCTTCCGGCCCCGCCAACCCCACGCGTGTCGGCCCACCAGCAGGCTGGCAAAGATGCACCACGAAATGATGGCGAATACCGTTTTGTGGTCCAGGCGGAAGGCCTTGCCGAACAGGGCCTCCGAAAAAACGATGCCCGAGCCCACCGTGAGGGTGAGCAGCACGAAGGCGATGCCGATCAGCCGGAACAGCAGCGTTTCCATGGTCAGCAGTGGTGGCAGCGATGCAAAGGCACGTGTCAGGCGGGCACCGTGCAAGCGCTTTTCGGCCACGGCCATCAGCGTCGCATGGAGGGCGGCAAGGGTGAACAAGCTGTAGGCCAGCATGGCCACGACAAAGTGCGCGCGGAACAGCGGCGAATTGGCATTGGTCAGCAGATGCTGGTCGGGAAAGAACGCCGGCAGAAGGGCACACACGGCCGCAGCGGGCATGGCCAGTGTTTGCAGGCCCTCCAGACGGGCGTAAAGGCTTTCGATCCAATAAAACAGCATGGCAAGCCACAGCATTAGTGAAAGCGCCAGACTGAAGCCGAAGTGAATGCCGTCAGCGGCGAAGAACACCCCGTGAAGGGCCAGGGCATGGGCCAGCAGGGCGGCAAGCATCACTGCCCGCTCCCACGGCAGCAGACCCTGGCGGGGTACCCGGGTGGGGGCCAGCCAGCGGCTATGCCAGAAATGCACGCCGAGAATGGCATACAGGGAGGCGGGGAGCAGATGAAGTAGAATCGCGGCCATTCTTCAAGTTTACTCCAAGGCCTCGGTCACGAACCATCATGCTGGATAACCTCACAACCCGCCTGGCGAAAGTCGTCAAGACCCTCCGGGGCCAGGCACGGCTCACCGAAGACAACATTCAGGACGCCCTGCGCGAAGTGCGTATGGCCTTGCTTGAGGCCGACGTGGCCCTGCCGGTGGTCAAGGACCTCATCGCCCGCGTCAAGGAAAAGGCGGTCGGCACGGAGGTACTCAGCTCGCTTACCCCGGGTCAGGCCCTGGTGGGCGTTGTTCACCAGGAACTGACGCAGTTGATGGGTGGCGCCCACAGCGGCCTCAACCTGGCCACCCAGCCGCCGGCCATCATCCTGATGGCGGGTTTGCAGGGCGCGGGCAAGACCACCACCACCGGCAAGCTCGGCAAGATGCTCACCGAGCGCATGAAGAAGAAAGTGCTGGCGGTGTCCACCGACGTGTATCGCCCGGCGGCCATTGCCCAGTTGCAGACCGTATCGCAGCAGGCGGGCATCGAGTTTTTTCCTTCAACGCCAGACCAGAAACCCGTGGACATCGCCCGAGCCGCGGTCGACTACGCCCGCCGTCACTATATGGATGTGCTGCTGGTCGATACTGCCGGTCGACTCGCCATTGATCAGGCCATGATGGAGGAGATCCAGGCCCTTCACGCCGCAGTCAACCCGATTGAAACCCTGTTCGTCGTGGATGCGATGCTTGGCCAGGATGCGGTCAACACCGCGCGGGCCTTCAACGAGGCTTTGCCGCTCACCGGCGTGGTGCTGACCAAGCTGGACGGCGACGCGCGGGGCGGTGCCGCCCTCTCTGTACGTCACGTAACCGGCAAACCTTTGAAGTTTGCGGGCGTCGGCGAAAAGCTTGGCGGTCTTGAGGAGTTTCACCCCGAGCGGATGGCCAGCCGCATCCTCGGCATGGGTGACATTCTCTCGCTGGTCGAGGACGCCCGCCGTGGGGTGGATGAGGAGAAGGCCAAGGAGTTTGCCCAGAAGCTCAAGAGTGGCAAGGGTTTTGACCTCAACGATTTCAAGGAGCAGCTCGGCCAGATGAAGAAGATGGGCGGCCTTTCCAGCCTGATGGACAAACTGCCTGCCCAGTTTGCCCAGGCCGCCGGCCAGCTTCAGGGCGGGGTCGAGGAGAAGGCCGTGAAACGCATCGAGGGCATCATCAATTCCATGACGCCCGCCGAGCGGGCCAAGCCGGAGATCCTCAAGGCCTCACGCAAACGGCGTATTGCCGCCGGGGCGGGGGTGACGGTGCAGGAGGTGAATCGTCTTCTTGGGCAGTTCGAGCAGACCCAGAAGATGATGAAGCAGTTCTCCAAGGGCGGGATGCAGAAGATGATGCGGGCCATGAAGGGTTTGATGCCGGGCGGCGGCCTGCGTTGATGCTGCACCTGCGCTTGCCTTTTGGTGCAGGCCGGTCTTTATTTCTGAGCGATAACGCCGGGCGGTCCGGTGGCGGAGACACGAATGCTAGTTGGCGGGGCTCCGGAAGGGGCTGGCACGGATGGGGAGGTGGATGAGTCGGGTGGCGCCGGGTCGGGTGCGGGGCTTCTCACGCGACATTACATTGTTGGCGTCGGCGCCTCGGCCGGGGGGCTTGAGGCATTGTCGGGGCTGTTTTCCAGTTTGCCCACCGATCTGGGCGCAACCTATGTCGTTGTGCAGCATCTGTCGCCAACCTACCGGAGCATGCTGGTCCAGCTGATCGGGCGCGAGACCGCCATGGAGGTCAAGGAGGTTGAGCAGCATGAAGTGCCGCGCCCCGACACGGTCTATATCACGCCGCCCAACCGCAACCTGCTTTTTCGGGACGGCCATTTCGAACTGGTTGAACCCATTCCGAATGTTGCGCCAAAGCCCTCGGTCAATAGCTTCTTTTACTCTGTAGCCGCTGAGCGGGGTGAAGATGTAATCGGGGTCATCCTGTCAGGTACGGGATCTGATGGCGCCGGGGGGGTCCGTGCGATCAAGGCCGGGGGAGGCCTGGTTTTTGCGCAAGATCCTGCGTCTGCCAAGTACGATGGCATGCCCCAGTCTGCCATCGAGACCGATTGCGTTGACTGGGTGTTTACCCCCGATGCGATCGCCCGGCAGATTGCCATCATCGTGCGTACTCAGGGCTTGGTCGACCCACCCGAGAAGCTCCGCGACGCACCCGGTACCATCCAGTCGCTTCTGACCCGGGTTCAACGTTACACCCGCATCGATTTTTCCGGTTACAAGGAGAACACCGTGTGGCGGCGCATCCTGCGGCGGATGGCCACCAATCGGGTCGAGTCCCTCCAGGACTACATCGACCTGACCGAGCGCAATCCCGAGGAGCTCGGCCAATTGAGCAAGGAGATCCTGATCTCGGTGACCTCCTTCTTCCGTGACCGGGACGCGTTTGACGCGCTGGCGACAGCCCTATGCGAACGGCTGGCCGTCAAGCGGCCCGGCGACGAGATCCGGGTCTGGGTGCCCGGCTGCGCAACCGGTGAAGAGGCTTACGCCATCGCCATCCTGATTTCCGAATATCTGGGGGCGGCCCTCTCGGAGTACACCGTCCAGATCTTTGCCACCGACATCGACATGAGCGCCATGGCCATCGCCCGGCGCGGTGTGTATTCGGTCGCCAGCCTGGGCGAGGTGGATGCCGCCATCGTCCAGAAGTATTTCATCACCGCGGGCGATGCCTACGAAGTGGTCAAGCCGCTGCGCGAACTGGTCGTCTTCGCCCGCCAGGATCTGGTGCAAGACCCTCCATTCGTGCGGCTGGACATGGTGAGTTGCCGGAATGTCCTGATCTATTTCCAGAATCCCCTTCAGGAGCGGGTTCTCGGGACATTTCATTACGCGCTCGCGCCAGGCGGGCTGCTGTTCCTCGGCAAGTCTGAAAGTGTCTTTCAGCATGAGGATCTGTTCGACAATGTGCATCGGGACGCCAAGATCTTCCGCCGCAGCGGACTGGCTGCCCGGGCGCCCCTTGGTCCAATGCGCCAGCCCCTGCGTAGCCGCCTGCCGGAAAGGGAACGCCGGAATCCGGCGGATGTTTTGCTCCAGGCCTTGGTTGAAACCTACGCGCCGCCAAGCCTTCTGGTTAGCCATGGGTTCGAGATTTTGCATGTGTTCGGTGAGGTGAACCGGGTGCTCGGGATTCCGTCCGGGCGTCCTGATTTCAACCTGCTCGCCCTGGTCCGAAAGGAGTTCCGCACCGAGTTGCAGACGCTGTTGCACCAGGTGCGCCAGAAGGGCGGGCCGATCAGCGGCCGCCCCCGTCTTCTCGAGGTGCCCGGGGGGACACCCCAGCAGCTGCGCATGCACCTTTTGCCGGTGAGCGTGGAAACCGATGGCGATGCGGCCGTCGTGTCCTTCGAGCCGGTGATCGATCCGCCAGCCGGCAACGATCTCCCTGGGGGCGAGGTCCATCGGGCCTCGCGGGATCTGGAAGAGGAACTCATCGCCACCCGCGAACACCTTCAGACCGTGGTCGAAGAGCTGGAAACCTCCAACGAGGAAACCCAGGCGCTCAACGAGGAACTTCAGGCCTCCAACGAGGAGTTGCAGGCTGCCAATGAGGAGCTCCAGGCGGCGAATGAGGAGCTTCAGTCCACCAATGAAGAACTCACCACCGTCAACGAGGAGCTTCAGATCAAGTCGGCCGAACTCGCCGATGCCAATGCCGATCTCGAGAACGTGCAGAACAGCTTTGGCTTTTCCCTGCTGGTGGTCAGCGAGCAGATGCGCGTTTTGCGCTTCAATGAGGTGGCTGCGCGTTACTTCGGACTCAATGACAGCGCGACAGGCGAGCATGTCCGGATCATCCTCGCGCAGCAGAAGCTCGATGCTCACACCGATCTGATCGAACAGGTCGTGCGCGAGGGCCGGCCGATGGAACGTCAGGTCAGCGATGCCTTGCGCCATTATCTGCTAAGGGTTTCACCGCGGGCGATTGCCCGTAGTACCGAACGAGGCGGCGCCGTCATCACCCTGATAGACGAAACCTATCTGCTGGAAACCCAGCGCCAGCTGCGCGACGGCGAGCGCCGCCTGACCGCGATCATGGAGAACGCCTTTGCGCTCATCTCGGTCAAGGACACGCTTGGCCGCTATGAATATGTGAATTCCCGATTCAAGGAGTACTTCAGGTTGGCGGCTGACGAAATCATCGGCCGTACTGATTTTCAGCTCCTGCCGGAGGTAATGGCCCGTCAGATCCGCGAGCGCGACCTGGCGGTGCTGGCCAGCGGGCAAAGTGTGGAGAGTGAGGAAACCTTGATGCTGCCGGACGGCGAGCACACTTTTCTTGTGCTGCGTTTTGGCCTCCTGTCCCATGACGGCGTGGTTTCGGGCCTGTGTACCAAGAGCACCGACATCTCGGATCGCAAGCGTCGCGAGGCGGTCCTCATCGAACGGGAGGCCTTTCTGCGCAATGCGCTTGCGGCCATGCCGGCGGCCCTTTTAATCGAATTCGATTCATCTGCCTTAATGGTGCGCAGCGTGGGCGAACTGGGGCGCGAATACCTTGAAGGGGTGCCGGCCGGAACGCCTATGGCGACTGTTTTGGAGCGGATCGGTTTTCCCCGGAACGTCGATCAGGAATGCGGTGCAGCCGACGCGCCACTTCCCGGTATGTTCTCAGGCAAGCCCGTGTCTCTCCGGATCTGCCACGCCCATGGGCAGTCCACTTTCGTGCTGATACTTCCGGACTGACCATGCGCCCGCGAGCGAGGAGTTCACCATGGCTTTGGCGGATGCCCTGATCGTTCCGCCGGCCGTTGAAAGCCGGGGTGGGAGCCCCGTGGAAGAGCTGTCGGCCCTGCCCCTTGCGGCTGCTCGCCTGGGGGGCGATGCGAGCTTGTGCCAGGCCAATCACGATTGGTTCAAGCTCGTGGCGGCCTCGGCCGAGGCGGGCGCGGATTGGTGGGCGAGTCTTGACGACGATGCCGCAGGGCTGCTAAGGCAAGCCCTGTCGAAGGCGGAGGGCGATTTCGATATCGTCCTGACCCAGGGGGGCGACAACGGGCGCTTCCTTCGGGTGCGCGGGCGCCATGACCCGGTGCGCGCCAACTGGCTGACCATCTGGACCGATGAGTCTGTTTCCATGCGTGCGGACATGGCCCTGGGCCGGGCGCTCATGGCCGCCCACGAGGCGCGTGAGGAGGTGGAAAACATCTTCGACGCGGCAGCCGAAGCCATGCTCATGGTCGATTGCGGCACCCTCCGCATCCTGCGCAGCAACCCCGCTGCGGCGCAACTCTACGGCTATTCGGTGCGTGATCTCCAAGGCCGCCCGGTGGCCGACGTGGCTGCCGGTTCCGCGATTGCTGGTGACTTTCTACGTCTGCACCGGGACTACGTACCCTTGCGTTTCCATCGCCGTGCTGATGGAAGCCATGTAGCGGTCGAGATCCGCATCCGTTATTGCACCCGCAATGGCCGCGAAGTGGCGGTCATGACCGTGCGTGATGCCTCAGAGCGGACCCGCAGCGCGGGTACGAAGCTCGAGAGCGAGCTGCGCTACCGTACTGTCTTCGATGGTGCTCCCTTTCCCATCCTGTTGCTCAATACCCAGGGAAGCATCGTGGATGCAAACCCGGCCGCCGCCGACCTCTACGGCTTCGCCCGTGATGAGATCCTCGGTCGACGCGCCGCCAGCCTCATCACCAACGATATCGCCCTGCTCAGGCTCTTCGTCACGCGGCCCACCTTGCTGCCGGCGGCTGAGCACGTTCGCAAGGATGGCACCCGCTTTGCCGCGGAGACCACGGTGTCTTACGTCAATCAACGGGGGGTGCACCTGGCGATCCTGATCGTGCGCGACGTGAGTGAAGCCAGGGAGACCTTGGCTCGCCTGGAAGAGGCCGAAGAGCGTTGGCGCTTTGCCCTGGAGGGCGCTGGTGACGGTGTGTGGGATTGGAATGTGCGAGACGGTAGCTTCTATCGTTCGCCGCGCTGGGGTGAGATGCTCGGCTACACACCGGCCGAGTCGCGCCGTCTGGTCTGGCACGAACTCCTCCACCCCGACGACAGAAACCGCGTGGTGGGGCAAATGGAGGATTACCTGCATGGGGTCGTACCGATTTACGAGGCGGAATTCCGGCTGCGATGCCAGACCGGGCAATATCGGTGGATAGCCGCCCGGGGAAAGGCCATGGCCCGGGATGCCGACGGTACGCCCATCCGTGTCCTCGGTACCCATCGGGACATCAGTGAGACCCGCTCCCTGATGGAAACCCTGCGCGCCTCGGAACGCCTTTGGCAGTTTGCCTTGGAGGGGCATGGTGATGCCCTGTGGGATTGGGCGGTGGAAACCGGCGAGATCAACGTCAGCGCTTCCTTCGCCGCGATCATCGGCTACCCCGAGGACCGCCCGCTGAGCGGTAACGACATCTGGCCATCGCGCCTTCATCCGGATGACCTGCGGGGGGCGGTGGCGGCGTTTGCGGCGCATCTTTCCGGTGTCCGGCCCATCACCGAAACCGAATTCCGCCTGCGCATGGAGGATGGCTCCTACCGTTGGATCGCCTTGCGCGGCAAGGTCATGGAGCGGGACGCCAGCGGTCGCTCTACCCGCATGATTGGCACCGTGCGTGATGTGCACGACCAGCACCTCAGCGTTGAGCGGGAGAAACAGCAGCAGCGTGAGCTGGCCCATGCGGCGCGCCTGATCCACGTGGGTGAAATGGCCTCGGCCCTGGCCCACGAGATCAATCAGCCGCTCACCGCCTTGCGCAATTTCAGCGCGGTGGCCCTGCGCCGCCTGGACGAGCCCGGTAGCAGCGCTGAGGCGATCCGCGTGCCTCTCAAGATGATTGCCGAACAAGCATTGCGGGCAGGTGAGATCGTGCATCGGGTACGCGGCTTTGTCCGCAAAGGGGGGCTGGTGACCGCGCCCGTCGCGGTGAACGAGGTTGTTCGAGACATGGTGCGCTTTGCCGAGTTTGATGCCCGCGCTCACTCGGTCCAGTTCGTCCTCGAACTGACCGAACCCCTTCGGCCAGTGCAGGCTGATCAAGTGCAGCTTGAACAGGTCATCGGAAATCTGGTCAAAAATGGCATCGAGGCGATGGCGGAAAGCAGCGGCGAGCGTGTGCTCACCATCCGTACCCAGCTTCTGGATGATGGCACGGTGGGTGTCTGCGTGAGTGACCGTGGCAGCGGTCTGGCCGAAGTGGTCCGCACCGATCCGTTCGCACCCTTTGTCACCGCCAAGCCCGATGGGGTAGGGCTTGGCCTCGCCATCTGCCGCACCATCGTCGAGAACCATGGCGGGCGGATGTGGGTGGAATCCAGCACGTCCTTGGGCACCACCTTCAGCTTTTGCCTGCCAGTAGTCGTCGTTTGAAAATATGTCTTACAAAAAAACAATGGGTTGTGCAGCTGACATCAACCACAGGAGGCTGATATGGAGACACCACTGGTTTGCGTTGTGGATGACGATGATGCGGTCAGACTGTCCATCAGTCTGCTTGTCGAGGCCCTTGGGCTGCCGGTAAGAAACTTTCCGAGCGCCGTCGACATGCTCGCCGATTCCGAGGCCCTTGAGCAGGCTCATTGTCTCGTTCTGGACGTGCGTATGCCGGGCCTCAGCGGGGTAGGGCTTCAGGAGCGTCTCATCCGCCTTGGTAGCGCCATTCCCATCATTTTTGTATCGGCCCATGGGGATGTGCCCATGGTGGCCCGCGCCATGCGCGATGGTGCCTTTGATTTCCTGCAAAAGCCGTTCAATGAACAGCACCTCCTGGATCGCGTTCAGGAGGCCGTGCAGGTGGCGGCCAGGCGTCGCAACGAGAAGGTATGGCTGGAGGACATCCAGCGTCGTCTCGATTGCCTGACCGCCCGTGAGCGGGATGTCATGGAAGGGATGGTCGCGGGGCGTCTCAACAAGCAGATCGCCGATGATCTTGGCATCAGCATGAAGACCGTTGAGCAGCATCGGTCCCGGGTCATGGAAAAGCTCAAGGTTGATTCTCTTGCCGAGCTGGTACGCATGGTAGTGATGGCAGAGGATTTGTCGGACTGATCGCCATTTGCATGTAAGGGTTTTCCCTGGGGTAAGGGGGGGAAAGGCCGGATTTGTGCCATGCAGCATTGTTGGCATCATTCGCCCATGGCGCGGCGGCTCACGTTTAGCTCTCCGCAGCGCCAATTGGGGCGTCAAGCACAAGGAAGAGGTGAGGAGACACCTTATTTAAAAAGTGATGCCGTTGACCGAATTGAATCGAGGAATGAATCAGATGGCGAATAAGAATGTCTTTCAATGGGGCGCGTATCAAGAAGCCGCGATCGATAGCGGTTTCGCCCTTCTCGGAAACCTGACGACTCAGGTCGAGAAAATCACCAACCTGCAACTTGAGGCGGGTGCAGCAGCGACCCGCGAAGCGCTTGCCGCGGCCCAGGCTCTCATTGAGATCAAGGATGTCGCCGAGCTTGGAAACTGGCAGTCCGCCTACTGGCAGCCTGGCCTTGAGCGTGTGGCCGACACCCTTCGCAAGCAATATGAAGTGCTGGCGGAGAGCCGTAGCGTGGTCCTCGAAGCCATCAAGGAAGCGTCCGCGGAAGCAACCCAGCAGGCCCAGGCCGGTCTTGACCGTCTGGCCCAGCAGGCTCCTGAAAGTTTCGGTCCGGCATTTGATGCCATCCGTAGCGGCCTTGCCGCACAAATCTCAGCCCTTGAAAGCGTGTCCCTGGTCAGTGACCAGATCAATGGCATCGCCGAGGCCAATGTTGTAGCCCTCAAGAATGCCGTCAAGCCGGTTGCTGCCAAGCCTGCCACCACGAGCAAGCGCAAGGCCGCCTAAGCCCGGACGCAAAGAAAAGCCATTCTCTGGCCGCCATCTTCGGATTGCGGCCATTTTTTTGTTTGTTGCACGGCGCCGGGGCCGAGGCGGCTGATACCATCCGGCCCCATGCACGACGCCTTCCTCCCGAATCTCCAGGACCATGCGCTGGAAGCCCTCCTGAGCTGCGATCCGGAGCGGAAGGTGGCGCAGGTCAACGCGCTCCTCATCGATTGGCGCGCAGGGCGATTCGCGCCGCCCGAAGCCGGCGCTCCCACTGCCCCGGTTTGTACGCCCGGACGCCCGGAACGGCCGCGGCTGGTTCCCCACAAAACCGTGCCGCGGCGGCGTCCCGGTACCCCGGAAGGGCACGCTGCGCTGTTGCACGCCATCGCGCACATTGAGTTCAACGCCATCAATCTGGCCCTGGACTGTGTCCATCGCTTCGCCGGACTCCCTCACGGGTACTACGAGGGCTGGCTACAGGTAGCTGCGGAGGAGGCGCATCATTTCAACCTGGTTGAGGCGCGTCTTCACGCCCTTGGCCGAGCCTATGGTGATTTCGAGGCCCACGACGGCCTATGGGAGATGGCGCTCAAGACCGCCGACGACCCGCTTGCCCGCATGGCCCTTGTGCCGCGGGTGCTGGAGGCCCGCGGTCTGGATGCCACGCCCCCCATCGTGGATGCCTTGAGACGCATCGGCGACTCCGAAACCATCGCGGTGCTCGACATCATCCTGCGGGACGAGATCGGTCATGTGGCCCTTGGCGACCAATGGTTCCGTTACTTCTGCGGCGAGCGCGGGCTGGAGCCGGAGGCGACCTACCTTTCCCTTATGGCCCGGTTCGACGCCCCGTGGCCGCCACGCCCCCTGAATGTCGACGCCCGCCGCAAAGCGGGCTTCAGTGAAGCGGAAATTGCCCGGCTGGAGGCAGGCAAGGCGGCGTGCTTCGCTGCGCTATTGGGTCAGAGCGAACCGTAGGAGTGCAGGCCTGACAGGAACATATTGACGCCTACAAAGGCAAACGCCGTCACCAGCAGGCCGATGATGGCCCACCAGGCCAGCATGGGGCCGCGCAGGCCCTTGGTCAGGCGGATATGCAGCCAGGTGGCGTAGTTGAGCCACACGATAAAAGCCCAGGTTTCCTTCGGGTCCCACTGCCAATAGGTGCCCCAGGCCTCGGCGGCCCACAAGGCCCCAAGAATGGTGGCGATGGTGAAGAAGGCGAAGCCGATGGCAATCGCCTTGTACATCACATCATCAAGAACTTCGGCCGGCGGAAGTCGGCCGGCCAGGATGCCCTTGCGCACCAGCAGATCGGCCACGCCAACCATGGCGGCGAGGGCAAAGGCGCCGTAACCGATGAAGTTCGCCGGCACATGCACCTTCATCCAGTAACTTTGGAGGGCAGGGATCAGGGGCTGGATTTCCTGGGCTTCGCGACTGAAGGTGTACCACAGCAAAAAGGCTACTGCTGCCGAGATCACGAGCAGCACGAAGGCACCCATGCGGCGGGTGGCGTAACGGCCCTCGTAATACAGATAGAGCAGACCGGTCATCAGCGCGAAGAGCACGAAGACCTCGTAAAGATTGCTCAGGGGGATGTGTCCCACATCGGTACCGATGAGATAGCTCTCGTACCAGCGCACCATCAGACCAGTAGTGCCCATGGTCACGGCGCACCAGGTGAGGGCGGAACCCGTGGCGTCAGCGAAGTCGGAGCGCGCCGCCAGTCCAAGACAGTAGGCGCCCGTGGCAATGAAGAACAGGGCGCTCATCCACATGATCGCCGTCTGACTCGAGATCAGGTACTTCAGGAAGAAGACCTGCTCGGCCCTCGCCAGCTCACCCTGGTAGAGCGCGATACTGAACAAAGCCAAGGCTGAGGAGACGGCCAGGAAGCTGCGGAAGGGCTTCCAGGCAATGCCCATCGCAGTGAGCCCGGGGACCGTGCAAAAGAGGATGGCCTTGTCGTAGATGTCCATGAAGCCGCCGTACTGGCGCAGGGCGAACAGCGCCCCCCCGGCGAGGGCGAGGGCGTACAACCAGTCGCCGGGGGTGAGGCGGCGCAGGAGGGGGCTGCTGTCCTTGTGGGCGATTTCCATGGTGAAACCTTCGGTCAGGGGCGGGGCGGATTGAGCAGGGCGGCGAGGGCATCCCGGTGGCGTCGGAAGCTCTCATCCACATCCATCGATTTTCGATTTGAGCCAAGCGCCACCAAGGCATCGCCCGTGTCTTTGATCAGCACAAAGAGGCGACGTTCGCGAATGTACAGCATGGCGAATACCCCCAGTACGAGGAGCAGCGAGCCAAGGTAAACGACCGGTTTGCCGGGAGATCGGGTGACTTGCAGCACCGTCGCCCTAACCTCGTCAAAGCCGACAGGCTGAAAGTATACCGGGGCGCCGTAATGCAGGCTGTCGTTGGTGGCATTCAGGGTGTCGCGTAGCATCCGCGAATGCTGGGCCGCTGGAACCATGGCGGGCAGGCCGGCCTCCGCACGGGCCATTTTCCAGGCCTCCCAGGCCGAACCCTCGAGAATCTTGATGAAGACGTCGGCGGCCTTGTCACGCTCGGCTTCTGGGATGGTGCTTTCGATGAACTTGCCTAGGCTCTCGAAACCACCCCGGGCGAACAGTTCGAGGGTGCGTGCGGTGGTCTCCCGCATGCGGTCACGGACCTCGGCGCCGGTATCGTCGCCCAGGGCCGTGGCCGCAAAGCGCCGGGCGATCTCTGCATGTCGGGTGCCGTCGAGCATGACGCGCCGGATGGCGAACCAACTGTCCAGACGTCCATCGTCATCCAGGGGGATGCGCATGAAGCGGAAAGGTGCCGACGGACTGTCGCGCATTCCTGTAAGCAGATACCAGGCACCTTCCTGGAGAAGGGGTCGCATGAAATTCTGATACTCCCGCGCCTGACCGGCCGAATCGCGCAATTTGAACTGAATGCTCGGGCCGACATTCTGCATGTCCTTCGCGCTCGGCGCGCGGGCGCCGCTGCCCAGATGCTTCTCTAGGCGGGCAAGGTTTCCTGTGTCGGCGTCCGGCTTGTCCACAGCCATGTTTTCGATGTTGAAGGCACGAAAACTGCCTAGCTCCAGCGTGTAATCGAGCCCGGAGGGCTTAAGGGGCAGGGCCTCGCCAACCACCGCTTCCGCCGGAAAGGAGCGCAGAGTGCTGCCGGGGCGCAGATCATGGCCCAGCAGGCGAAGGCGCGATCCGCCATCCTCGAAGCTGGCCTGATACATC
>JAEUNV010000299.1 GCA_016790385.1 Zoogloea sp. | reverse complement strand
GCGGATCTGGGCAAGTTCGTTAGCCTGCATGTTTGACTCCAATTAGTAGGCTTCGCGGTAGCGACGGCGGATGACGTGGCCGAGGATGTTGAAGAACAGGGTCATCAGCATCAGGCTCAGGCCCGCGGCAAAGATCGATTGATAGCCGATGGAACCATGGGGCAGATCACCCAGGGCCACCTGCACGATGTAGGCCGAGATGGTCTGGGCCGGCTCGGCAGGATTCATTGTGAAGTTGGGCTGCATGCCCGCCGCCACCGCCACGATCATGGTCTCGCCCACCGCCCGCGAAATGCCGAGGATGTAGGCCGACAGCACACCCGACAGGGCGGCCGGAATGACAACCCGGACAGCGGTCTGGAAGCGCGTGCTGCCCATACCATAAGCGCCTTCGCGGAGACTCATGGGTACGGCACGCATGGCATCTTCGGTAAGCGAACTGATGTAAGGCACGATGGCGATGCCCATCACAAGGCCGGCGGAAAGCATGGAGAAGCCGGGCAGCTCGGGCCATACGGCTTGCAGAATGGGGGTGACGACAGTCAGGGCAAAGTAGCCATAGACGATGGTCGGAATGCCGCCCAGCAGCTCAAGGAAGGGCTTGACGACCTCCCGGACCCGGGACGAAGCGAATTCGGACAAGTAGGCTGCGATGACGGTGCCCAGGGGAATCGCGACCACCAGGGCCACCAGCGAGGTCGTCACCGTGCCCAGAAGCAGGGGCATGATCCCGTAGTGCGGCTCGGAGAAGAGCGGCGTCCACATGGTATCGGTCAGGAAATCACCGAAGGGCACGTGTTCGAAGAAATTGTACGACTCGGACACGAGCACCCAGACGATGCCGGCGGTGGTCAGGACGGACACCAGCGCGGCGGCAAAGAGCACCGATTCAATGGCGCGCTCCTTGATGTTGCGCGTAACGTTGCGCGCGAGGCGATCGCTGACGGAGGTGGGTTGCATGCTGTTCATCGACTGCGGCAGTGCGTGGGTAGAGTTCACAGGCCTCTCCAAGATAACGCCCCCGGTTGGCAAACGCCACCGGGGGTCAAACAACCAGGCCGAAATTACATCTTGGCTTCGCGTGCCAGCAGCTCTTCGATGGTGACACCAACTTCAGCATCGCCACCAAACACGGTGCCGAGCTTCTTCTTGGCCAGGTGCTCCATGTTGCCCTGGTAGGCCTTGGCGGGCAGCGGAACGTACTTCACCTCGGAAGCCAGCTTCGGGCCGTTCTTCATGTAGAACTCGACAAACTGACGAACTTCGGGCTTGTCGTAGGACTTCTCATTCACATAGATGAAGATCGGACGGGCCAGGGGGTTGTAGGAGCCGTCGATCACGGTCTGCTCGGACGGCAGCACGGCCTTGCCCTTGGAATTGACGATGGCCACCGCCTTGAGCTTGGACTTGTTCTCGTAGTAGTAGGCGTAGCCAAAGTAACCCAGCGCATTCACGTCGCGGGACACGCCCTGGACCAGCACGTTGTCGTCTTCAGAGGCGGTGAAGTCGCCACGGGAAGCCTTGGACTTGCCATTCACCGCTTCGGTGAAATAGTCGAAGGTGCCCGAATCGGAACCAGCGCCGAAGAGCTTCAGGGGCGCATCGGGGAAGGACGGATCCACCTGGCTCCAGTTCGTGACCTTGCCCTGAGCGGCCGGCTCCCACATCTTCTTGAGCTGATCGACACTCAGCTGGTTGATCTTGCTCTTCGGGTTGACCACCACGGTCAGCGCATCAAAGGCCACCGGCAGCTCGTAATACTTGATGCCGAGCTTGGCGCACTCTTCCATTTCCTTCTTCAGGATCGGGCGGGAAGCATTGGAAATATCGGTCTCACCACGGCAGAACTTCTTGAAACCACCGCCCGTGCCCGAAATGCCGACGGTCACCTTGATGGCGCCCTTGGCCGCCTTCTGGAAATCCTCGGCCACGGCCTCAGTCACGGGATAGACCGTGCTGGAACCGTCCACCTTGACCACGGCACCGGACTGGGCGTGGGCAACAGACATAACGGCGAAACCGGCAACGGCAACGACGGCCTTGAGAGCTACGGACATGGACATCTCCAACAGGTAAGTTAATCAAGCTATCAAATGCTCTGCAGCCTGACGCAGTGCAGCAGACTTGAACAGACCGCAAAGCTACACACCGAAAGTTTCAGTTTCGTTACATCTCCGTAACCCAGGCCTGGCAAGGCCCTGTTCATAAAACGGTCATGCGGGCACGTCACCATCGTTGACCTGATGGCCCACACCCTTTGGAGAATCGCAAGAATGAGCATCCTGCCCGGCACCCCCCACGAGACGTCCCCGCTCAACGATGGTGAGATCACCAATCCGTCCGCCAATACCCATATACAGGACATCATCGACGTCCGCCTGAGCCGTCGCGGTGTTCTCAAGGGTGGCATCGCCGCCTCCACCACGGCCCTGTTCAGCAGCATCGGACTGAGCGCCTGCGGCGGCAGTGGCAGCAGCAAGGACGACGCCCTCACCCTCAACTTCGAAGGTGTGGCCAAGAACAAGAACGATCTGGTCACCGTGCCCGCCGGCTACCAGGTGAGCATCCTTCATGCCCTCGGTGATCCCCTCACCACGACCGACGCCGCCTGGGCCGGCAACGGCAGTGAAAGCGCCGAGTCGTACAACCGACGCGTCGGCGACGGCCATGACGGGATGCACTATTTCGGTCTGTCCGACACCGGCACCTTCACATCATCCCGCTCCGATCGGGGCCTGCTGTGTGTCAACCACGAATACGTGGTCGGCCCTTATGGGCTCCATCCCAGTGGCCGCACCTCCGGCAGCACCCGCGTGGCCTCGGAGGTGGAAAAGGAAATCTACGCCCACGGCGTCAGCGTCAGCGAGATCAAGCGCGACAGCTCCGGCACCACGGTGAGTCTGGTTCGCGGCAGCACCTTCAACCGCCGCATCACCTCCGCCACCCCGATGAGCTTCAACGGCCCGGCCCGCGGCAGCGACCTTCTGAAGACCAAGTACTCCACCGACGGCACCGCCACCCGTGGCACCAACAACAATTGCGGCAATGGTTACACCCCCTGGGGCACCTACCTCACCTGTGAAGAGAACTTCACCAACGTGATCGGCCGCGCCACCGGCGACAACGCCAAACGCAGCGCCAAAGAGATTACCGGCCTGAATCGCTACGGCATGACCGATGGCCGCAAGAGCCCCTACCTCTGGGATACCGCCGGCAGCGACGACCTCTTCGTGCGCTGGAGCGCCTCCGTCACCGGCGCCAGCGCCGCCGAGGACTATCGCAACACCTTCAACACCTTTGGCTGGATCGTCGA
>JAEUNV010000280.1 GCA_016790385.1 Zoogloea sp. | reverse complement strand
CTGAATCAAGTGCTGCGCGCCCAGCGTCAGCTCGAAGCGTCTGGCAACGGCGATACGACCCTTGAGGAGGTGGCTCGGCGGCTGGATCGTTCGGTGGATGAGGTGCGTGCAATCCTGGCGCTCAATGAGCACACCGCGTCCCTTGATGCCCCGTTGGACATTGACCCGTCCCTGTCCATTGGTGAGTCCCTGGCCGACGACGAAGCTGATACCCCTGATGTCCAGATCCAGGATCTGGAGGTGGAGACCCTGGTGCGGGACTGGATTGGCCAGTTGAGCGAGAAGCAGCGGCTGGTGATTCGGCATCGCTACGGCCTTGACGAATGCGAAGTGAGGACGCTCGAGGAGCTTGCCGACAGCCTCGACCTGACCCGCGAGAGGGTGCGTCAGATCCAGCTTGAGGCCCTTGGGCAACTGCGGCGCATCATCAAGCGGCGCGGGGTTTCCAAGGATGTATTGCTGTAGTTGCCGCCTCGCTGGCCGTCTTCATCTGTTCAACGCTCCGGGGTGATCGCCATGAGCCCAGTTGTCCGCATCTACCATAACGCCCGGTGTTCCAAGAGCCGCGCTGCCTGCGCCCTGGCCCGGGAGCAAGGCTATGAGCTTGAGGTGGTGGAATACTTGAAGAGCCCGCCCAGCCGGTCGGAGCTGGCCGAGCTCGTGCGCAAGCTTGGCGTGCCCGCCAGCTCAATCGTGCGCAAGGGCGAGGACATCTACAAGTCGGATTACCAGGGGCGCGAGCTTGATGAAGACCAATGGCTGGACGCGCTGGCCATGCATCCCATCCTCATCGAAAGGCCCATCGTGGTGAGGGGGGAGCGGGCTGTGGTGGCGCGTCCTCCGGAGCGGGTGCTCGAACTGCTCGGTGAATAGTCCGCAGGTTCAGCGGCGAGCCATCGCCGCTTCCCGGGCGGCCTTGATGGCTTCGCCCAGCTGAAATACCGACATTGCGTAGAAGCTGCTTCGGTTGTAGCGGGTGATCACATAGAAGTTCTGGTAGCCCAGCCAATATTCACTGTCTTCTCCGGGGGTGACCAGTTCGACAAAGGCCGCCTTCCCCGCAGGGGTCTCGCCGCTGGCGGCGCGGACCCCATGGCTGGCCAGCGTGGCGGCATCGAAGGCTGGATTGATGTCGTTGGCGAGCAGCGGAACCAGGTTTGCGTCACCACCCACGCTTGCGCGCACCGCGACCGGTGTGCCGCTTTCCCAGCCATGCATCTGCATGTAGCGGGCGACGCTGCCGATTGCGTCCTTGGGGCTGTTGAGCAGGTCGATCCGGCCGTCCCCATCAAAATCCACGGCGTAGTTTCGCACGCTGCTGGGCAGGAACTGCGGCAGACCCAGCGCGCCGGCATAAGAGCCCTGATAGTCGAGGGGATCACGGCCTTGTTCACGGGCCATCAGCAGCAGGTTCTCCAGCTCACCCCGGAACAGCTCGGCGCGGCGCGGATAGTCAAAGGCCAGGGTGGAGAGGGCCGAGACCGTCTGGTAGCTGCCCGTGTTGCGTCCGTAGATGGTTTCTACACCGATGATGCCGACGATGATTTCTTCCGGCACGCCGTACTTCTCGCTGGCGGCACGAATGCTGTCCTGATGACGCGCCCAGAAGGCGACGCCGGCCTTGATCCGGATTGGCTCGATAAAGCGGCCCCGATAGCGCTGCCAGGAGCGGACGGCAACCGGATCCACGGGAGGGGAGATGGCTTTGATCACCGCGGGCAGATGCTGGGCACGACGGAAAACGTAGGACAGGGCATCTTTATCGAAGCCATGGCGCTCGTGCATTTCCTGGATGAACTGCTGGGTCTCCGGTCGGTCGGCATATCGCTCCGCCGCCAGGGCGTACCCCGGGGCGGCAAGGCTGAAGAGCAGGGAGGCGGCGCCGGCGAGGGGGAGAAGGGAAGAGGGTCTCATCGGGGACGGAAGGCCTTGACGGATTGGTGGAAGCGCTGAACGGTTGTGGGGTCGGTTCCTGATTGGCCGTAGCGCAGGTTGGCATAGGTGGTGGCAATGGCAGAGACGCTGCCGGCCAGATCGGGGCGTCGATGGGATGCGCGCCGGGCGTAATCGAGCGGCCCCTCCCAGGGTTCGCGTGGGATGCCGATGGCTGCGAGCTGCTGGCAGAAACGCGCCCAGTCCCGGTCAATGGCGTCCGCTGGCGAGCGCTGACGCAGGGCCCACGCGGCCAACAGACCCGCAACGCAGGTGCCCACGGCTGCCAGGAGGGCTGTCAGTGACGCCCAGTCGGTTCGGGCCAGGCCCAGCGCGGAAAGCAGCGCCTGCTGGCGGGCCGGATTGTACCCGAGAACCCATTGATTCCAGCGATTGTCGATGGCCTCCAGATTGTCGCGCAGCGCGCGCAGCAGGGGTAGATCACTGCGCGCGAGCAGGGGCAGGCGGTCGATTCCGGGCAGGGCGCCGGCGAGGCCGCTGTCGATCCGTCGGGGAGCGCTCGCGGCGGTGGGATCGATGCGCTGCCAGCCTTTTCCGGCGAACCAGACTTCGGCCCAGGCATGGGCGTCGGACTGGCGCACGACGAACGTGCCGTCCACCGTATTGATCTCGCCACCCTGGTAGCCCGTGACCACCCGTGCGGGGATGCCTGCGGCACGCATGGTGACGACGAAGGCGGCCGCAAAGTGCTCGCAGAAGCCTTGGCGGCGATCAAACAGAAAGCTGTCCACGTCATCCTGGCCGAACGGCAGGGGGTCGAGGGTGTAGGCAAGCTGGCTGGCTTTGAAGTGGGCAATCGCGAGGGCTGGGATATCGCCCCTTGCCGAGGCCTCGGCACGTAATCGGGCCCCGAGGGCTCGGGTGCGTGGGTTGCTTTTCGGTGGGAGGTACAGGGCCTGACGGAGCACGCTTTCGCTTTCGTCGAGACCGACCCGGGTAGCGGGATGCGATACGAGATCCAAGCGCAGGCGGGTATGTACCGGCGCCTGGGCAAGCAATTGGAAGTCGCTGCTGTAACGCAGGTCCGGGGTAGCAGCCGGAAAGTCGAGGGCCAGCAACCAGCGGCGGTTGTGGGGCTCAAGGGTGAGGGTATAGGTGTACGCGATGCCCTGGCTGCGATAGGGAGGCGTGTCGGTCACGCTGCCCTGGGCTTGGCGCCAGGTGCGGCCGTCGAAATCACTCAGTACAGGACCGCGCCAGTAGCGCTCCGCGGGTGGGGGTGGGTCGCCCTCGAAGCGCGCGCGGAAGGCGATCGCGCCGGACTCGCTGATGCGGGCCACGTCACCCGGCGACATGCTGTCGGACAGGCCGGTACGGTGAGTGTAGGCATCGGCCGGAAGTCCCCACAACGGCCCCTGGATACGCGGGAAGAGCACGAACAGCACGGCCATGAGCGGCAGACCCTGGAGAACCAGCCGGGCGGCGGCGAGGCCTCGGGCGCGGGGTGTCTCAGCCCGTCCTTCGAGCGACAGCAGGGCTGCCACTGTGGTCACGCTGCCGGTCAGGGCAAGGGCCGCGACCCCCATGCTCTGTTTGTACAGGAACAGGCCCATCTGCATGAAGAAACTCAGCAGGATCACCGTTCGGGCATCCCGGATGCCGCGGGTTTCAAGCAGCTTGATACTGAGCAGGCCGGCCAGCAGGGCGATGCCCGGCTCCTTGCCGAAAAGCCGCTGGAACTCCGCACCCACCAGGGCGACGAGGCATGCAGCCAAGGCAAGGAGCAGAAAACGGTTGGGAAGCGGTTTGCCCCGTTGTGCCAACAGGCCACGCCACCCCAGCAGCAGGGAGCACACACCAACCAGGGAGAGGGGGAGGTGGCTGGCGTGGGGGGCAAGACTGAGGGCGGCGCAGGCCAGCAGCCAGCCAGTCTGGTCGGGGCGCAGTCGCGAGGCCGGTGTCATTGGAACAGCGCCAGATGGCTGAGGCAGGTGTGGCGGTGGGCCGCGCCCCTGCCCGGCGGGATGTCAGTGCCGGGCAGGCTCAGGCCATAGTCGATGCCGGCGCTGTCGGCTTCGAGAATCCAGCGTGTCAGACGTGCCAGGCGGGCCTCAAGGCCCATCCCGGCAGGCAGATCGTTCCAGTGCAGCTGCACGTGACGGGCCGCGCTGCCGTCGAATTCCTTGGTGCGCCATGGGCCGCCCCGAGCCACGGCCTTCCAGGCTACATGGCGGGGTGCGTCGCTGGGCTGGTGATGGCGCAGGCCTGCGAAGTCGTCCTGTCCGCGTCCCAGGCCATCAAGGCCGGCGGCGGCCGTTCCACTCACGGGCAGGGGAGGGCCATCTCGTTCGGGCGCAGGGTAAACAAGACACCGGGCGTCCGGCTGAAAGAGGCTCCAGGCGCGAATCAGGCCAAGGGGGTGGCGGGTTTCCAGGGTCAGGCGGGGTAGCGCGATCCAGCCCCGATGCACGGTGGGGATGCAGACCACCTGAAGGGTATTGCCGCAGGCGGCAAGGTCGAATCGCTCCGCCTCTCCGGCGGTATTCCCCGTGCCGGTCGGGAAGAGACTCAGGCCCTGGCGTTCCCGCAGGGCGGGGTTGGAGAGAACTACGCCGAACCTGGCCGGGTTTCCGCAAAACACCGGGTCGGCCTTGCCCGGCATGATGCTCAGCCCGACCACATTGCGGAAGGCATGGTGGATGCTGATCCAGGCCACACTGCCGATCAGGAACGTGAGCGCGAAGCCCAGGCTCAGGGTGTAGTTGATGGAAGCCAGGAGCATGGTCAGCAGGGTCAGTGCCAGGGCGAGCCCGAAGCGCGTCGGCAGGACAAAG
>JAEUNV010000199.1 GCA_016790385.1 Zoogloea sp. | reverse complement strand
GCCCCGCCCCGGCCAGTGATTGCCGGGGCCGGGGAGGCCGTGCCGGGAAAGCCCATCCAGTATCTGATCAACACCCACGCCCACTTCGACCACTTGGGCTGTCTGTGCTTCTTCGCCCCGGGGCCATCCATTCGTGCATAGGTAATCACGCAGCTGCGAATAAGCATAAAAGTTTTTCTTGGTTCGCCATCCCGGCAGCCCTCTCTAGACTCGGCTTCACTCACTTTTAGCCCATAGGAAGTCGTCTCATGAAATCTCGCTTCGCCCGCCGTTCGGTCCTGTCCCTGGCGCTCGTGCTCGGCCTGTCCAGCCTGGCCCATGCCGACGTGACCCTGCTCAACGTCTCCTACGACCCGACCCGTGAGCTGTACCAGGATTACAACGCGGCCTTTGCCAAGTACTGGAAGGCCAGGAACAACGAAACCGTCACCATCAAGCAGTCCCACGGTGGTTCGGGCAAGCAGGCCCGTTCGGTGATCGACGGCCTGGAGGCCGATGTGGTGACCCTGGCCCTGGCCGCCGACGTGGATGCCCTGCACGAGAAGGGCAAGTTGCTCCCCGCCGATTGGCAAAAGCGCCTGCCCCACAATGCCTCGCCCTATACCTCCACCATCGTGTTCCTGGTGCGCAAGGGCAATCCGAAGCACATCAAGGACTGGAATGACCTGGCGAGGCCCGGCGTCGAGGTCATCACGCCCAACCCCAAGACCTCCGGCGGCGCCCGCTGGAACTACCTGGCTGCCTGGGGCTACGCCCTCAAGCTGCCGGGCGGCACCGAAGCCAGCGCCAAGGATCTGGTCAGGAAGATCTACGGCAACGTGAAGGTGCTCGACTCGGGCGCCCGCGGCTCCCTGACCACCTTCACCGAGCGCGGAATCGGCGACGTACTGATCTCCTGGGAGAACGAAGCCTACCTGGCCACCAAGGAACTGGGTCCCGACAAGTTCGACATCATCACCCCGTCCCTGTCCATCCTGGCCGAGCCGCCTGTCTCCGTAGTGGACAAGGTGGTGGACAAGCGTGGCACCCGCAAGGTGGCCGAGGAATACCTGAAGTACCTGTACTCGCCGGAAGGTCAGGATATCGCCGGCAAGAACTACTACCGCCCGATTGATCCGAAGGTGGCTGCGAAGTACGCCAAGACTTTCGCCCCGGTCAAGCTGTTCACCATCGACGATGTGTTCGGCGGCTGGACCAAGGCCCAGAAGACCCACTTCGCCGACGGCGGCGTGTTCGACCAGATCAGCGTCCGGTAATAGGCCAGCGTGCGCCTGTCGGGGCACGCCATCACCTTCGGCGCAGGGGCCGCCCCTGGCCCTTGTCTATCGCGGGGATCGCATGTTGCATACCGTCTTGATCGTTCCAGGGCTCAACGACAGCGGCCCCGGGCACTGGCAGAGCTGGATGGAAAGCCAACTGCCCGAAGCGCGCCGGGTGCGTGGTATCGACTGGGGGGAGCCGGTGTTGGCGCGCTGGGCCTCCGAAGTTCGGCGTGAGATCGATGAGGCCGCCGGCGTGGTGTGGCTGGTGGCCCACAGCTACGGCTGTCTGGCCTCGGTGGTGGCCGCTGCCGACCGCCCCGAGCGGGTGGCGGGGCTGCTGCTGGTGGCGCCGCCCGACCCGGACCGCTTCAGCCCTTTCGGACTTCGAGCGTCTGGCTGCCTGTCGGACCGGGATGGCTTGGCGTCGTGGATTCCCTCGGCGCCCATCGGCGTTCCTAGCATGGTCGTGGCCAGTCGCGACGACCCGTGGGCCAGCCTCGCCTGTACCGCGTACTGGGCGGACCGTTGGGGCAGTGTGCTGATCGATATCGGCGCCGCCGGCCACATCAACGCCGATTCTGGGCATGGCCCCTGGCCCCGGGGGCTTGCCCTGCTTCAGGCGCTGCGCGACTCCTACGCCGGGTTGCCGCTGGGAAGCATCGACGATGCCCATTCGACCCACAAGGGCAAACGCGGCGCCCTGGCGCGCCTGCGCCACCGGACGCGGTTTGACTGGGACGTGTTCAGCGGGATTTCGTCCTGAGCGCTTCCGCCGGCGCCTACGACTGAATCCGGCATTGTTTATTCGATACGTGCTGAAAACCTTGCCACATTAGCTTGGTTCGCCAGCCGAGGCCGGGCCGCTAAGGTGGGGCTGTGAGCCCATCTTCCATTCATATTCGGATCGAGCCGTTCGGCTCGATTTCATCAAGGAGATTTCCATGTCCAGATGGTACGAGGACAACGCACTTTCCATTGGCCGTACTCCCCTGGTACGGCTGGGTCGCATCACCGATGGCGCCGGGGCGACCGTGCTGGCCAAGATCGAGGGGCGTAATCCGGCCTATTCCGTGAAGTGCCGCATCGGCGCGGCGCTGGTGTGGGATGCGGAAAAGCGCGGTCTGTTGGGGCCGGGCAAGGAGCTCGTCGAGCCGACCAGCGGCAACACGGGGATTGCGCTGGCCTTCGTGGCGGCCGCCCGGGGCATTCCCCTCACCCTCACGATGCCCGAGACCATGAGCATTGAGCGCCGCAAGCTGCTCCTGGCCTATGGGGCCAGGTTGGTGCTCACCGAGGGGGCGAAGGGGATGAGCGGGGCGGTTGCCCGTGCCGAGGAGATCGCGGCTTCCGACCCGGACCGCTATGTGCTGTTGCAGCAGTTCAAGAATCCGGCCAATCCATTGATCCATGAGACCACCACCGGCCCCGAGATCTGGGAGGACACCGACGGCCGGGTGGACATCTTCGTGTCGGGTGTGGGAACCGGGGGCACCATCACCGGTGTGTCACGCTACTTCAAGCAGGGCCGCAACACGCCCATCCTCTCCGTGGCGGTGGAGCCGGCGACCAGCCCCATCCTGACCCAGACCCTCGCAGGCGAAGCACTCAAGCCCGGACCGCACAAGATCCAGGGCATCGGTGCGGGCTTTGTGCCGGACGTGCTCGACCTGTCCCTCGTGGATGCGGTGGAGCAGGTCACCAATGAGGAGGCGGTCGATTTTGCGCGCCGACTGGCCCGGGAGGAAGGCATCCTGTCCGGCATCTCCAGCGGTGCGGCCGCCGCCGTTGCGGTACGTCTGGCCAAGCGCCCGGACAACGCGGGCAAGACCATCGTGGTGGTGCTGCCGGATTCGGGCGAGCGCTACCTGAGCTCGATCCTCTTCGACGGGGTCTTCGATGCGGCGGGGTTGCCGACGTGAGCACCGCAGATAGCCTTCAAGGCATCCGCTCCGTCGCCCGCGGCGATGAGGGCGGGCGAATCGGCCCGAAGCTCCCGGTGACGGGGGCGGATGCCCCCGCTGCTCACTGGGATCTCCAGGCGGTGGTCAGCGGGCTGCACGCCGTGCGCAGCCGCTGGCGCGATGCCCAGGGGCGCAGCCGCGAGACCGGCGGGCGCGAGTTCCCGTCCCGGGAGGCGCTCGCCAGGGTCGTCGAAGAGCTGTGCTCCGCGCTGTTTCCCATGCGTCTCGGTCCGGCCGATCTGCGCCAGGAGTGCGAGGATTTCTACGTCGGCCATACCCTCGATGCGGCCCTGCATCGGCTGCTCGAGCAGGTGCGTCTGGAACTCGCCTACCAGGCCCGCCACGGGGGCGAGGACGAGGACGCCGCGCGCACCCGGGCGGAGCGCCTGGTGGGCGAGTTCGCCGCTTCGCTTCCCGACATCCGCGCGCTGCTCGACACCGATGTGGAGGCGGCATTCC
>JAEUNV010000159.1 GCA_016790385.1 Zoogloea sp. | reverse complement strand
CAGGCTGGCATCGCCGCTGAAGACCGCGGTGCGCACCACCTCGCCCTTTCTCAGCAGATTGCGGCCTGTGGCGCCGCCCACTTCAAGCAGCTCGCCACTGGCGATGCTGAAGCTGTAACGGCCGCTGGGGCTGAGGATCAGCCCATTACCCATGGGGGGGAGGAAATCGGAGGGCTGGAGACGCCACAGCTTCACGGTGCCATCGGCCCCGGCACTCACCACCCGGGCGCTGTCCGGGGCAAACATGGCTGCTCGCACGTCCTGCCCATGGCCGCGGAACTCGCGGGCGCGGAAGGCAAAGGGCTCGTCCCACACCCTCAGGGTGTCGTCCCTGCCGTAGGACATGATGCGCCGCCCGTCCGGACTGAAATAGGCCGCCAAGGCCCCCCCCGCATGCACCCCGGGGAGGGCCAGGGGGGCGGCGCCAGGCAGTTGCGTGTCGGGCTGCACATCCCATACGTACACGCCCCCATCCGAACTGGTGACGACAAGGCGCCGGCCGTCAGGGGCGTAGCGAGCCGAGGTGGCGGACACCGGCGGCTGATCCGCCTGGACCGGGAGTGTGAGGGGATGGCCGATGAGCCGCCCCCGGGCCGTCCAGCGGTACACGGTTCCGTCGGCCACGGCCACCGCTACCTCACTGCTGTCGGAAGAAAAGCTGGCCCCAAAGACTTCGTCGGGGTGGGTCAGGGTGGCGCTCAGGCGGCCGTCTTCCGCCTGCCAGATGCGGGCGGTGTTGTCGTTGTTGCCGTAGGACAACACCCAGCGGCCGCTCTCGTCGAAGGCGGCGGAGCCCACGTTGCCGAAGTGACCCGAAAGGCGGGTCAGGCTACAGCGTCCGCCCGTTTCGGCGAGCAGCAGATCGGGTGAAGTGCCGTCCTCCGACTCGCGGATCGCCACCACCCGCTTGCCGTCCCGGCTGATGTCCGCATCGAGCCAGGCCGGTCCGTTCTTGTGGCCGCACTCGGTCAGCACCTTGCCGTTGCGGTCCCACACCCGCAGAAAACCGTCCCGCCCGGCCGACACGACCCGCGAGCCATCCTCAGAAACCGCAACCGCGACCACCGGGCCGGCGTGCGTTGAACCGGCCTGTACGGCCAGACTCCGGCTGTGGAGCAGGCGCGCTTCGCCGTCGTCGCCGGCACTGACGATCCAGGCCCCATCGCGGCTGAAGGCCACGCCGTTTGCCGCGCCCTTGTGGGGCGCCAGCGCCGGGTTGTGCAGGAAACCCGAAATCGCCAGACGCAGGGTGTTGCGCACGTTGCGATCGTCGGACTCGGCCGCCAGCTTGAGTGCCTCCTGGAGGGCACGGCGGGTATCCACCTCGACACGATCCGTCACTTCCGCGGCGACCCGGCGGGCGTTGGCCTCCAGCCTGTCCTGTCGCAGGGTATACACGTTGGCGGCCATCGCCAGTAGCAGGGCCACGCCAAACAGGCCGCCGAAACACTGGTTGCGGCGCCGAAAACGCCGCTCCGCCCAGGGGCGCACGATTTCGATGAAGGCATCGTGTTGCAGCTCAAAGCTGATGCCCCCGGCGGCGTCCCGGGTGCGCACGATGCGGTGCTCCCGGAGCACATCGAGAACCCGCTCGGTGCGCTGCTCGGAGGTGCCCGCCTGGGCCGCCAAGGCTTCGAGGGGGTAGGCGATCTTCACGCCGTTGCGGGGCGCCAGGGCCTTGAGCACCTTGGCCGCATCGAGGGACTGGAGCAGACCGAAATGGCGGGTCACGTCGTGCAGGTAGGCGGCGATGATGCCGCGCCGCTCGCCCAGCGCCAGGTAGTCGGTCATGCGCAGGCCGGGGCTTCCGGATGCGAGGGATTTGTTCCACAGGCAACGGCAGATGAGCTGGAGGAAGGGCAGCTCGATGCCACCCCGGTACAGGCGGGCGGCGGACTTCTCGGGGTCGCCGGGCGCCAGATCATCGAGCAGGCGGTCCACCAGGGCCTCTTCGCATTCGCCCCCGTAGCGCCGGGCCGGGGCCGCGATGGCCTCCCGGGCGCGCTCCCGGTCCAGGTGTTCCAGGTGGTAGGTGGAGGCAAACAGGGCCAGTACGTGCCCCCGCAGGCAGGCGTCGACGCTGGCCAGGAATTCCTCGCGAAACGACAGCACCACGCGCAGGTCGAGGCTGCTGCGCAGCAAGGCGCCCAGGGCCGCCGGCAGATTGCCCAGATCGCCCGCGTAGCGTTGCAGATATTCCTCGAACTGGTCCAGCACCAGCACCAGGGTGCTGCTATCCCGCCCCAGGGCCGCGCGCGCGGCCTCGGCAAGCTGCCCCTGCCCCGCCGCCACCGGCCCGCCGGCCACGGCCTGGGCCACCGCATCGCAGGGGTCGGGAGTATTCCACTTGTCGAAGTAGACCACCTGGGCCTCTTCGGCGCGCAGCTCGGGGATGACCAGCGCCCGCAGCAGGGAGGTCTTGCCCACCCCCGAGGGTGCGTACAGCAGCGTGAGGGGGTGGGAGAAGAGCTTGTTGATCAGCAGCTGGGCATCCCGCTCCCGCCCGAAAAAACGGTCGCGCTCGGCCTCGGTGTAGGGTTTGAGCCCGATGTAGGGCTCATGCACATCGGCGGGCAGCAGGGAATGGGGGGCGTCGGACATGGATGTGCCCTACTTGAACTGGCCAAGGGTCTGGACAAAGGCTTCGCAGTCGGATTGCAGGCGATCCTCGGCGGCCACCAGCTGCGCCCAGAAACGCTCTTCAATGGGCGACACCGCCGTGCGGACCGCGTAACGCCGTCGCGGCCGCACCTGCCCCTCGTTGCTGAAGATGTGGCCGACGAGGCGGTAATGCCACACGTCCAGGTTATAGCCCAGGAACAACAGGGCGCTTTTCTGCAAGCGTCTCGAGAAGGCACTGGGTGGCTTGGTGTGTTCGTTCTCGAGGCGGCCGAGGAAGGTCATGTGGTCGCTCTCGGTGATGACCACGGTGTCGATGCCGGAACGCCGGTCGGCGAGCTCGTTGGCAAAGGGCGAGCCCACGATCTTGTAGATGATGCGCTCGCCGTGCTCGCCCAGATCCGACAGCAGCCAGTTGTCGGCCAGTTTGACTTCCACCGACGGCGTTGCCCCGCCGCGCCGGATCACCAGCAGGCGGCCGTCCAGCTCGTCGTCTTCGGCCGTCAGGATATGGGTGACCACCGTGAAAGGCAGCCCGGCTGCTTCCAGCAGGCTTTCGAAAACCCAGTCATAGCTGGCGGACACCACGATCCACGGCGTCTGCATGGAGGCCAGGAAACGGTGGGTCTGGGTCTGGGCGACGGTGGGGCTCTGCGTCTTGAGTACATTGGTGAGTCGTTTGAGGAAGGCACCCCGCTCACCTCCAAACACCAGGAGCAGATATTCGGCGGCGGTGGCCAGGGTGTAGCGCTCGTCCAGGCGCATGCCTGCCTCCAGCCCGGCGGTCTCGATGAGGGCACTCACCAGACGGAAGGCACTGAGCGGGCCGCTGCCGAAAACGCCATCCCCCAGCAGGGGCACCAGACGCCCTTCGTCCAGGGCACCGCGAATGGCCAGGAAGAACTCCCGGTTT
>JAEUNV010000158.1 GCA_016790385.1 Zoogloea sp. | reverse complement strand
CCTCGAATTGTTGTCATCTGCCGTGGTGCTGGTGGATGACGAACTGACCGTGCGCTATCTGAACCCCGGGGCTGAAAACCTTTTTGCAGCGAGCAGCCGCAAGATCGTCGGATACTCGCTGCGCCGTCTGCTTGGAGAGCCCGCCGGGCTGGCCAGCGCGCTCAACAATGTCCTGCGGGACAACTGGAGCTACACCGGCCACAACCTCACGGTGACGCGCCCCGGGATGGAGGCGCTTCAGCTCGATTGCACCGTCACGCCAGTCGATTCGGTCAGTGCGCGCCTGCTTCTGGAATTTCGGCCGATGGATGCGCACCTGAAAGTGGCGCGGGAAGAACAGCTCGCGCACCAACAGCAGGCGAGCCGTGAGCTGATCCGCAATCTGGCGCACGAAATCAAGAACCCCCTTGGGGGCATCCGGGGCTCGGCCCAACTCCTTGAACGGGAGCTGGACGATCCGCAGCTGCGCGAATACACCCAGGTGATCATCGCCGAGGTCGATCGTCTTCAGGATCTGATGAACCGGCTGCTCACGTCTCACCGCATGATGCAGCCGTCCCAGCTCAACCCCCACGATGTGCTTGAGCGGGTGCGGCGCCTGATCCTGGCCGAATTTCCCTCGGTCAGCGTCCAGCGCGACTATGACACGAGCCTGCCCTACATCACCGGTGATCGCGAACAGCTCATCCAGGCCATTCTGAACATCGCCCGTAATGCGGCCCAGGCCATGCGCGGCAAAGGCGAGATCGTCCTGCGCACGCGCGCGGCCCGCCAGGTCACGCTCTCGAAGCGCCGCTTCAAACTGGCCTTGCAGTTGCAGGTGATTGATAACGGTCCGGGCATTCCGGACAACATTCGCGACAAGATCTTCTATCCCCTGGTGTCCGGGCGTGAGAACGGCAGCGGCCTGGGCTTATCTCTGGCGCAGAGTTTCATCGAACAGCATCAGGGCGTGATCGAGGTGGAGTCCCGCCCGGGGCGCACCTGTTTCACGATCTTCCTGCCGATCGCCAGGGAGCTGGAGTCGTGAATCGAATGCACCATTTTGGGGCCTTGCCCTATGAACCCCTTGTTGGCCTGAGTCACACTTGTGCGCGTGAATGACATGAATGCAGTCTGGATAGTTGATGATGATCGCTCGATCCGTTGGGTGCTGGAAAAGGCCCTCGCACGGGAAGAGATTCCTTACAAGAGCTTCGGTTCGGCGGGCGAAGTGCTTGCCGCCCTGGAGGGCGCCTCCCAGGCGCCGCGAGTGCTGATGTCGGATATCCGCATGCCCGGCGAGTCGGGCCTGACCCTGCTGTCCAAGGTGAAGGCACGTTTCCCCCACATGCCGGTGATCATCATGACCGCCTATTCCGACCTCGACAGCGCGGTGGCGGCTTTCCAGGGGGGCGCCTTTGAGTATCTCCCCAAACCCTTCGATGTGGATCAGGCGGTGGAACTGGTGCGCCGCGCCATTGACGAGAGCGCCCACCAGGCCGGTTCCGAAGAAGTGCTCAGCGCCGTGCCCGAGATCCTCGGTCAGGCGCCCGCCATGCAAGAGGTCTTTCGCGCCATCGGGCGGCTCTCCCAGTCCCACGCCACGGTGCTGATCAACGGTGAATCCGGCTCGGGAAAGGAGCTTGTGGCACGGGCGCTGCACCGCCACAGCCCACGCAAGGACGCGCCCTTCATAGCCATCAACACCGCCGCCATTCCCCGCGATCTGCTCGAA
>JAEUNV010000134.1 GCA_016790385.1 Zoogloea sp. | reverse complement strand
ACAGGTGCCCTTGAGGGGAAAACGCCTGCCCTTGGCTGACAGGCCCATCTCATGGCGGACAAGATTCATCAGGTCGGACGAGTCTTCCCGGTCGTGGACGGTAAAGGCCGGGTCGAGGCCTATGCTCCCGGCGAACTCCCGCAGCAGGCGGGCGCCCACACTGTGAAAGGTGCCGGCCCAGGGAAAGCCGGCGCTGGCCAGGCGTGCGTGACGGGGCGACAGCCTGGCGGCAATGCGCTGCACGCGCCGGATCATCTCGTCGGCGGCGCGCCGGGAAAAGGTAAGAAGCAGGATTCCGCCCGGATCGGCGCCATGGGCCAGCAGGTGGGCCACCCGGTGGGCAAGGGTGGCCGTTTTGCCGGATCCGGCACCGGCAATCACCAGAAGGGGGCCGTCATCCGCTCCTGCGCCGGGGCCGATGCCATGCACGGCTGCTGTGCGCTGGGCCTCGTTGAGGGTGTCGAGGTAGTTGGGTAGCGCCTCGGCGGCGGATGACTGAAGGGCGGGTGGCTGGTGCATGAGCACTCCTTTGGCTGTTATTTTATACAGCTAAAGGAGGCGCGTAAATATGTGGATCGGGCCGTGCTCCGCGAATCCCTGCTGACGGTAGCGACTTCCGTCGCCCCTTGGCTTTCGGCCGGGTCGGTGCTGACAGGCGGACGCACCGGGAGTGAATCAAGTCACCCGTGGCGGACCCGGCCGTCCTGCCTGTACCCCGGGCCTCTACCAGTGGGTTTCGCGATCCGCCGTGGCGGTGATCCTGTGGATGGTGAGGTCGGCGCCTTCGTACTCTTCTTCGGGATCCAGGCGAATGCCGATGGTGGCGCGCAGGAGCCCGTAAACCAGGTAGCCGCCGGCGAGCGCAATCACGATGCCGCCCAGCGTGCCGATGACCTGCGCCGTCAGGCTGACACCACCCATGCCGCCCAGTGCCTTCGCTCCGAAGATCCCCGCCGCGATGCCACCCCAGGCCCCGCACAGGCCGTGCAGCGGCCACACCCCCAGCACATCGTCGATCTTCCAGCGGTTCTGTGTGAGGGTGAACAATTGGACGAACAGCCCCCCGGCCACCAGTCCGGTGATCAGGGCGCCGATGGGGTGCATCAGATCCGAGCCGGCACACACCGCCACCAGACCGGCGAGGGGGCCGTTGTGGATGAAGCCCGGGTCGTTCTTGCCCAGCACCATCGCGGCCATGGTGCCGCCAACCATGGCCATCAGGGAGTTGAGGGCCACCAGGCCGCTGACCTTGTCCAGGGTCTGGGCCGACATCACGTTGAAGCCGAACCAGCCCACGGTGAGGATCCAGGCGCCCAGGGCCAGGAAGGGGATGTTCGACGGCGGATGGGCCGACACGTTGCCGTCCTTGGTGTAGCGGCCGTGCCGGGCGCCAAGCAGCAGCACAGCGGGCAGGGCGATCCAGCCGCCCACCGCATGTACCACCACCGAACCGGCGAAGTCATGGAACTTGGCGCCGAAGGTGGCTTCCAGCCAGGGCTGGATGCCCAGGTTGTCGTTCCAGGCGATGCCCTCGAAGAAGGGATAGACGAAGCCCACCAGAAGGAAGGTGGCGATGCTCTGGGGGTGAAAGCGGGCGCGCTCGGCAATGCCGCCGGAGATGATGGCCGGAATGGCCGCGGCAAAGGTTAGGAGGAAGAAGAACTTGACCATCTCGTAACCGCTTTTTTCGGACAGCACCTCGGCACTGGCGAAGAAGTGGGCCCCGTAGGCCACCGTGTAACCGATGAAGAAATAGGCCAGGGCCGAGACGCCGAAATCCGTCAGGATCTTGACCAGGGCATTGACCTGGTTCTTCTTGCGGACGGTGCCGAGTTCGAGAAAGGCAAAGCCGGCATGCATGGCCAGCACCATGATGGCGCCGAGCAAGACGAAGAGGACATTGCTGGCGTGACTTGTTTGCTCCATTTTGGGCTCCGTAAATGAAGCGAGGCACCAAGCAGGTGCCATGCCAGCCTTGTTTCAAAAAAACTTCAGGAAAAACAATGGCTTTCGCGAAACCCGGGGTTGGAATATGCACTGAATGTGTGCATCCGCTGGCATAAACGCACTTGTATGGTGCTATGCGGGCGTTCTGTCCAATCTTGGCAATCGCTGCGTTCTCTTACCCGGCAATGGCATGACTGCCGCATTTCGGCATGGCATGTGACGCAACGCGTCACATGCCAAGGCCTGCTTGGCTGACGTGCCGCGTCGGGAGCGGCGATGTCTTGTTTCAAATGTTTGATAAATAAGGAGTTACATCTTTTTTCATGAGATTGGCACGAGGGTTGCAACACATTTTGCATCGGATGATCCTGCTCAAATCCGAAATGCTTGAAACCCATACTTAGCCGTTCATAGGAGATGTCATCATGAAAAAGCAAGCTCAAGCTGGTTTTACCCTGATTGAACTGATGATCGTTGTTGCGATCATCGGCATTCTGGCTGCCGTGGCCGTTCCCCAGTATCAGGACTATGTGGCCAAGTCCAAGTGGAGCGCTGCGCTGGCTGAGGTTTCCTCGGGTCAGAAGCTGATCGAAACCGAGTTGTCCCGCAACTCCGCCCTGACCAATGCGGAAGCGATGACTGCCTCGGGTATGCAGGCTACGACCGGCAATTGTGGTCTCGCTGCCACCAACGCTGCCGGTGTTGCGACCTTCATCTGTACGATTAACAGTGGTCCTGCTCCTGTCAACGGCACGACGATTACTTGGAGTCGTACTGCCGCGGGCGTTTGGACTTGTGCCTCGTCTGCCGCGTTGAAGTACACCAGCCCTGGTTGCCCGGGTGTGTAACGGACGTTTGATCTGATCCGGACCTACGCTTTCCGGGTTGCAGATTCGGCCTAGAGCCCTGCAGAGTGATCTGCGGGGCTCTAGGCTTTTTGGCGCCCTTTCATGATCCTGTTTTCAGGCTGAACATGCCCGATCCACATCTGATCCGTTCTCCTAACGCTGACAGTCGCCCCGATGGCTCCGTGCCCGAACTGATTGTCATCCACGCCATCAGCCTGCCCCCTGAGCGCTTCGGAGGATCAGGTGTCGAGCAGCTCTTCACCAACCGTCTCGATCCGTCCGGGCACCCTTACTATGCGCAGATCCACACCCTGCGAGTGTCAGCCCATTACTTCATCCGGCGCACCGGGGCGTTGATCTGCTTCGTGCCACCTGAGCTGCGCGCCTGGCATGCCGGAGTCTCCATGTGGCGGGGTCGTGAGCGCTGTAACGACTTCTCCATCGGTATCGAACTGGAAGGTTGCGACACGCTGCCTTTCGAGGCCGTCCAGTACGCGGTGCTGGCCGGCCTGATTGCTGACTTGTGCGTGCGTTTTCCGATTGCGGGCATCACCGGTCATTCCCACATTGCTCCAGGGCGTAAGACGGATCCCGGCCCCCGGTTTTCATGGGCGCGTCTGCGGCAGTTGCTGAGCGATGCAGGTCAGGGCGAAGTGGCATCCCGGATCGAGCCGGACGGGTGGGGGAGCGACGACGATGAGCTCCTGGTGGCTTGGCCTTTTCCAGTTGGCGCGCGGCCTGCGTGAGCCTGTTGGGGGTGCTCGCAAAGCCGCTCCGGGGCTGGGTTTCCATCTCCGAGTGCCTCAAGACGGGCATACAGCGGGGATCTCGGATTATGCTTTCGGGCTTGCTGTATTGGCTATCGGGGATTGCCCGGTTTGACAAAACCCAGTCGAATCAATAGAATGCGATCTGTGTGCAGTGCAGCACGCGAAAATTTTGTTAAACGTCGGTATCGAAACCTTCGCATAGCCGGGCCTCTTCCCTCCGGCTACTGACCGTCCCAAGGTCTGGTTTTGATGCTTTTTTTGGCACGCTGTCTGGTTGCGTCAGCGTGTTTGGATCAACCCCTGGCGACCTGGCTCTTGATTGCCGTCGGTGCTGTTGCAGGCTGACGAGTTGAACCCAGCCCCGTGTTTCAAGGGCTGTCGGGTGATACAAGCGAATTCTCCGTACCCTCTCGGGGGCGGGTTTGCGTGCGCAATTGTGGGCCGTGGCCACAGAAAGGAGAGCCCATGTTCGCAACTCGTATCACGAAGTACGCACGTCACGCGGCTTCATTCATGCTCCATTTCGCCCACGGCGGTCTTCTCGTCGCTGGCCTGATCGTCACCCTTTTTGTGGCGTCCCGTATCGCCAATCATGGTATCCAGGGTCTGGCCCTGGGAAGTTTCACTGAAGAGCCTGCCATCACCGCGATGGCGGAAGAGCCCGAACCCGAGTTGGTTCAGGCCTCGGAAAGCCCTGCTGCCAAGCTGAGCCCGGATCTGCAGCGGGTCAAGATGTACATTGCCAAGCGTTATCAGGTTTCGGCGGTGGCGCTCGAGCCGCTGTTGGCCTCCGCCCAACAGACGGGGCGCAACGTGGGGGTCGATCCCTTGTTGCTGGTGGCTGTGATGGCCATTGAATCCCGCTTCAATCCTTTCGCCGAAAGCCCGATGGGTGCGCAAGGCCTGATGCAGATCATCCCGAAATGGCATCCGGACAAGGTGGATGTCAAGTCTGACCGGGCGGCCCTGTTTGATCCTGAGACCAACATTCGTGTCGGAGCCCAGGTGCTCAAGGAATACATTCGGACCACCGGTTCCGTTGAGCGTGCCTTGCAGCAATACAACGGGTCCAGCGACCCTGCCACGCCCTACGCCAACAAGGTGATGGCCGTGAAGGCCGCGCTGGCCCAGGTGGCTCGAAGCAGTGGCCGGTTTGTTGGTGCCTGACATGCACCGCTAACCGAGGGAAGAAAAAAACCCGCCTGATTGGCGGGTTTTTTTATCGCCTGCGTCCGGCAGGGTGGCGGAGGGTGGATGCAGCGTGCTCCCGGCGGTGTCATGCCTGTGAACGAGGGCATGGCAGGAATAATCCGTCAGTGCTGATTGAGCACGCGCCCGATGCGCTCGGCTGCTTCCTTCAGGCGGGCCTCGTCGGTAGTGTAGGCGATGCGCAAGTGTTGTTCCGGCGCGTTGTCTCCGAAGTCCAACCCTGGGGTGGTGGCCACACCGGCTTCCTCGATGAGGCGTTTGGCCAAGGTCTCGCTGCTGTCGGCCAGGCCCGAAATGTCGGCATAAAGGTAAAACGCGCCCTGGGGTTCGGTGGCGAAGCGAAAGCCAATCTGGCGCAGGGCGGGCAGCAGGGCATTGCGACGCTTGGCAAAGGCATGCCGACGTGCTTCCAGGATCTCCAGGGTGTCAGGCGCAAAGGCGGCGAGTGCGGCGTGCTGGGCAGGCGTGGAGGGCGAAATGAAAAAGTGCTGGGCCAGCTTTTCGATCTCGCGCACATAGGTGGGAGGGACCACCATCCAGCCGAGGCGCCAGCCGGTCATGCCGAAATACTTGGAGAAGCTGTTCACCACGAAGACTTCGTCAAGGCGTGATAGGGCGGTGCTGGCTTCCACGCCGTAGTTGAGGCCCTGATAGATCTCGTCCACGATCAGAGTGCCGCGCCGCGCCTTTACGCAGTGATGAAGGGCCGAGATCTCGTCGAGGCTGAGGAGGGTGCCCGTGGGGTTGGCGGGGGAGGCGACGATCAGGCCCCGGGTGTTGGGCGTCCAGGCCGCATTCACCTGGTCCGGGGTGGGCTGAAATCGGGTGTCGGCCTGTACCGGCAGGGCCACTGGCCGGCCTTCGAAGCTCCGCACCAGATGGCGGTTGGAGGGGTAGCCGGGGTCCGGGAGGAGCCATTCGTCCCCAGGGTTGGTGAGTACGCCCAAGGCGAGCATCAGTGCACCAGATGCGCCGGGCGTCACGATGATGCGTTCGGGGGCGACGTCGGCGCCGAAGCGATTGTGGTAAAAGCGGGCGATGGCCTCGCGCAAGCGTGTGAGGCCAAGGGCCGGGGTGTAATGCACATGACCGCTGGCGAGAAAGCGCTGGGCAGCTTCGACGATCGGTGGAGGGCTGGGGAAATCCGGTTCGCCCACTTCGAGATGGATGATGTCACGCCCGGCTGCGCTCAGTTCGTGGGCGCGCTTGAGAATCTCCATTACGTGGAAGGGCTGGATGTCGGCCATGCGACGGGCAAGGGGGGGCATTCGCGTGTTTTCCTCAAGCAAAAACAAAAAAGCGCCGATTGCTCAGCGCTTTTTTGCAGTGCCGGAGCAGCCGGTTGGCTGCTGCCAAATTACACCGACAGGGCCAGCTCGAACAGTTCGCGCTTGAGCATGAACTGCTTGGGCAGGCGATCCTGCAGCTTGTCGAACCACTCCTTGTGGCCGGCCAGCTCGGTCTTCCAAGCTTCGGCGTCGATCTTGACCAGGGCGTCGAACTCTTCCTTGGTGACGTCGGAGCCGGTCCAGTCGATGTCTTCGTACTGGGGCATCCAGCCGAGGGCGTTCTCGGTGGCGGCGACGCGGCCGCGAACGCGATCAACAACCCACTT